>JAKFCR010000023.1:0-23252 GCA_036676545.1 Aeromicrobium sp.
CCGACCTTCGAGTCGCTCAACCCGGCCAACGGTGACGTCGTCGGCGTACACCCGATCGCGAGCAAGGCCGAGGTTGACGCCGCCGTTGCGCGCGCACACGAGGCAGCTGAGTGGTGGGGCGGACTCTCGTTCGCCGAGCGCGAGGAGTACCTCCTGACCTGGCGCAGCGTCATCACTCGCCGTATCGCGCAGCTGGCGCAGCTCTCCAGCCTCGAGACCGGCAAGCCGACTGGCGACGCCCAGCTCGAGATCGTCATGGCGATCGACCACATCGCCTGGGCTGCCAAGCACGCCAAGAAGATCCTCGGACCGCAGAAGGTGAAGTCCGGTCTGCTGATGGCCAACCAGGCCTCGACCGTCGAGTACAAGTCGCTAGGCGTTGTCGGTGTGATTGGTCCGTGGAACTACCCGGTCTTCACTCCCGTCGGCTCGATCGGCTACGCCCTCGCGGCGGGCAACGCTGTCGTGTTCAAGCCCAGCGAATACACGCCTGGCGTCGGCCAGTGGCTGGCTGACACGTTCACCGAGGTCGTGGGTGGCCGTCCGGTGTTCCAGGTCGTGACCGGTCTTGGTGAGACCGGCAACGCGCTGTGCACCTCAGCCGTCAACAAGCTGGCGTTCACCGGCTCTGGTGCGACGGGCAAGAAGGTCATGGCCGCGTGCGCTCAGAACCTCACCCCGGTCATCATCGAGGCCGGCGGCAAGGATTCGATGATCATCGACCAGGACGCTGACATCGAAAAGGCTGCCGAGGCGGCGCTCTGGGGCGGTATGTCGAACGCCGGCCAGACCTGCATCGGCACCGAGCGCGTCTATGTTCACGAGAAGATCTTCGACAAGTTCGTCGCGGAGATCTCCGAGCAGGCCAAGGCCCTCAAGGCCGAGCCCGGCGGACTGATCGGCCCGATCACGATGCCCTCGCAGATCGGCATCATCAAGAGCCACATCGATGACGCCATCGCCAAGGGTGCGACGGTTGTGACCGGCGGCTCCGACGCTGTCGGCGAGCGATTCGTACAGCCCACGATCCTGACGAACGTCCCCGAGAACTCCACGGAGATCACCGAGGAGACCTTCGGTCCGACGCTGGCGATCAACCCGGTCAAGAGCATGGACGAGGCAATCGAGCTGACCAACGCGACCAAGTACGGTCTCGCCGGTGCCGTCTTCGCCAAGAAGAACGGTGTCGAAATCGCTCGTCGCGTTCGCTCGGGCATGACCTCGGTCAACTCGGTCGTGGCCTTCGCGGGCGTGCCTGCGCTGCCGTTCGGCGGCGTCGGGGATTCGGGATTCGGCCGCATCCACGGCCCCGACGGTCTCAAGGAGTTCACGTACGCGAAGGCGATCACCCGGCAGCGCATGAAGCCGCTGATGATGCTGACGTCGTTCGCGCGGGACGCCAAGACCGACGAGAAGGCCGCCAAGCTGATCACGATCATGCACGGCGGCAAGAAGACCTTGAAGTAAGCGGCGCACGGCTCGTTCCTCGCCGCCACAGCCGTTCGTTCCTCACGGCTGCCAGGCTTCGCCTGGGCGCCTCGCCTCGCTTCGCTCGGCCCTCATCTCACCTAGTTCTGAGGTAGCTTGCCCAGGCGAAATACGGATTTCGTCCGATGTGAGGGGCTACCTCAGACGAAGAGGATCAAGTCATGATCCTCAATCCAGAAGCATTCGTACGAGCTGACCACCAGCGTCGCCTCGAAGTCGAGATGCGTCAGCCGGCGCCCTCGGAGACCCAGTGCGAGCCCTGCCGCACGGCAGCGCCAAGGGTGCGATTCCTTGGCGCGATCCATGATGCATTCGTCGGCTCTCGTGTTGGGCTGACGTGAGCGCTGGCACGGCCCTCAAAGCGTCGGCGTCGTCGTGCATGATTGGGTGCATGGCCGCCGACCGGAGTCCCGTGACACCGCTCGTCGGACGGGCCGCCGAGCTTCAACAGCTGCTCGCCGCCGCTGGCATCGTAGACAGCCGAAGCGGTGACGCCGTACTCCTCGGTGGAGATGCCGGAATCGGCAAGACACGACTGCTGCGAGAGCTCGTCGATCGAGCCGACGCCGCTGGCCACCGCGTGCTCGTCGGGCATTGCCTCGACCTCGGCGACAGCCACCTTCCTTTCCAGCCGTTCGTGGAGGCGTTCAGCTCTCTCGACGACCCCGAGCGCGATGAGGTGGCCAGCCGCTTCCCGGCGCTGGCACCCCTGCTTCCGTGGAAGAGCGCCGACGAGTCCAACGAAGTCGATCGGACCGAGCTGTTCTCGTCGGTCGTCGCCGGACTCGATCAGCTCGCGACGGAGCGTCCGATCCTGCTCGTCGTCGAAGACGTCCACTGGGCTGATGGATCCACCCGGCACCTGATTCGCTACGTCCTCGCACACACTTTCAGCCAGCCCGTGCACGTCGTGGTCAGCTACCGCGCCGATGACCTGCACCGTCGCCACCCACTCCGCCAAGCTGTTGCCGAGTGGGTGCGCCTGCCGGGCGTCCGCCGTATCGAGCTGAGCCCGCTGCCCGACGCCGACGTGCGCACGTTGATCAAGGACCGTGGTGCAGGCGATCTCGACGCCGAAGGCGTACGTGCTGTCGTGCGCCGGGCATCCGGCAATGCGTTCTATGCCGAGGAGCTCCTCGACGCCGGTCTCGCCGATATCGAGTCGGCGCTTCCCGAGACCCTCGCCGATCTCCTGCTGGTCAGGCTCGACCGGCTGGAAGATGACGCCCGCCTCGTCGTACGCGCCGCGTCATGCTCGGGCGGTCGAGTCACCGATCAAGTACTCGCCGCGGTCGTGGGACTCCCGCCCGCTCAGCTCGACGATGCGCTGCGCTCGGCGATCGACCACAAGGTGCTGGCCCAGGTGGCCGGTGACTCCTATGGGTTCAGGCACGCGCTGCTCGCCGAGGCCGTTCATGACGACCTGCTGCCGAGCGAGCGGCGTCGCATCAACCTCGCCTACATCTCCGCGCTCACGGCCGACGGATCACACGGGCCAGCGGCCGAGATCGCGATGCATGCCGCGGCGGCGGGTGACCTGACCCGCGCGTTCACCGCCAATGTCGAGGCAGCAGAGGACGCTGTGCGCGTTGCCGGCTATGACGAGAGCGCTCACCACTACGAGAACGCGCTCGAGATCGTTGATTCGGCACCCGAAGGCACCGATGTCGTCGGACTGGTCGTCGCTGCCGCTGATGCCGTCCTCACGGCTGGCCACCTCTATCGCTCGCTCGCACTGCTGCGTGATCACCTCGGCCAGCTTCGGGCAGATGCGCCGGCGGAGGATCGCGTACGCCTGCTCCTCGCGATCGGCAACACTGCCTTCTATGCGGGTCTCGACCCCGAAGCTCAGGCGACTAGCGTCGAAGCACTCACGCTGGTCGGCGACGAGCGCACCGTGCTTCGAGCCGAGGCCGAAGCTCTTGGCTCGCGCATCGCCTCCGACCTGCGCAATGACGACGAAGCCATGGAGCGCGGCGAGTTCGCCGCAGCGCTCGCCGAGGAGCTCGGTGCCGCGCATGTCATCGCTGATGTCACGACGACCTTGACCCGCCTGGTGGCGCGCACAGGCGGTGCCAATCTCGACAAGGCTCGTCAGCGCTACAACGACCTGGTCGCCACCTCGCGTGCCGACGGCAACATCGTCGGCGAGCTACGCGGACTGCACAATCTCGCCTTCGTTCTCTACAACGCAGGCGAGCTCGACGACGCGGAGCAGACCTTCCGCGCCGCGATGTCACGTGCCGTTAAGACCGGCCGCCCGTGGGCCCCTTACGGATTCGACGGCCGGGTGTTCGCCGCGATCATCTGCTACGTCCGCGGACGATGGGACGACGCCGTCGAGCTGTGGAAGGCCGGCCCGGATGCGCCGATGCTTGCGGAGGCGATCCTGGCCGGTAGTGCGCTGCAGGTGGCAGCGGGCCGGGGCGAAGTCGCAGCGATCGCCAACGAGCAACGTCTCCGCGAATACTGGGAGAAGGACGTCGCCATGACGGTGCACAGCGCCGCCGCCCTGATCGACCTCCACGGGGACTCAGGCGATCTCACCTCGGCGCTCAAAGTTCATGACGACGTCGTCGAAACCCTCGATCGCGAATGGGACGGCCGGTTGTTCCCGGCACGTCTGCGACTGACGGGCTTGATCGTCGGCCAGTTCGCATCCGCCGTTCCGCGCCTCGCGAAGTCTGAGCACGCAGCACTCGTACGTCGCGCCGCCCAGCTCGAGCAGGACGTTGCCGACACCATTGCGTCCTATCCGACCTTTGGACCCGAGGGCCTCGCCTGGCAGGCACGCGTTGCCGCCGAGGGCGCTCGACTCAGGTGGCTCACGGGCATCGACGCACCACTCGAGGCTGACCTGCTGAAGCTGTGGCGCGAGGCCGTCGAAGGCTTCGTCGCCGTCGGTCAGCCCTTCGAGCAGGCGCGATCGGCGGTCCGCCTGGCTGCAGTCCTGCGAGCCAGCGGCCAGGACGAAGAAGCCCGCGCCGTACGCGCGTCGGCCCGCGAGATAGCCACCCGGCTCAGCGCCAAGCCGCTCCTCACCGAGATCGACGAGTCGGGCGGACGCGCATCGCGCTCCGACGATGAGCTGACTCCGCGCGAGCGCGAAGTGCTCGCCCATGTCAGTGCTGGCCGCAGCAACGGCGAGATCGCGGCGGTGCTCTTCATCAGCACCAAGACGGTGTCGGTTCACGTCTCCAACATCCTCGCCAAGCTCAATGCCAGCGGCCGCACCGAAGCCGCCGCGATCGCCCGCCGTCGAGGCCTGCTCGACGGTTGAACGAATCGTCGGTTGCACGGCACCTCGGTAGGATGAATCTCGTGCAATTCCATCGCTATGTCGCCCTGGGGGACTCCTTCACCGAAGGTGTTGGCGACCACGACGAGACGCTTCCCAACGGCGTCCGTGGCTGGGCCGACCGTATGGCCGAGGTGCTGGCCGAACGTGACAAGGGCTTCACGTACGCCAACCTCGCGATTCGGGGACGCAAGCTGCTCCCGATCCTCGACGAGCAGGTCGAGCCGGCCCTGGCGTTGAACCCAGACCTGGTCAGCATCTACGCGGGCGCCAACGACGTGCTGCGTCCTCGTATCGACCTCGACATGTTGGTCGACGAGTATGACAAGGCACTCGGTCGTCTAGCTGAAGCCGGCGCTCAGCTGGTGGTGTTCACGGCGTACGACCCAGGCCGTGTTCCCGTGTTCGCAGCCTTGCGTGGGCGATTCGCGATCTACAACGAGCTGGTACGCCACGTCGCCGACAAGCATGGTGCAACTCTCGTCGACTTCTGGCGTATGCGCGCATACCGCGATCCGCGGCTCTGGGACACCGATCGGATGCACATGTCGAGCGCCGGCCACCAGGTCATGGCGATCGAGGTCCTCAACGCTCTCGGCATCGAGCACGATCTCGTCCCGCTCGAGCTGGGGGAGCCGGAGAAGCTCTCACTAGTCCAACAGAGCACGGGTCACGCCCACTGGCTACGTGCCAGTGCTGGCCCATGGGTCAAGCGCCGACTGACCGGCCAATCCTCGGGCGACAACCTCGAGCCGCGGTGGCCGGAGCTCGTCCGCCTCGACGACGCACCGATCCTGGGCAGCTAGAACGTCATGGTCCGTCTGCCCAAGGTCGGGCCCAAGCTCGCTCCGCCCCCGACGGACCTCGATGACGACTCGATGGAGCGGTTGAACGAGTTCATCCGCATGACCGGCGGCGAGAAGGTCGTCAACACCCGACGACTGCTCTGGCTCGCCGTCGTCTATTCCGGCAATCTCAAGCTCAAGGACGACCACAATCCGAAGGCGACCGGCGAGACGATCACTCTCAAGCCGCACACCGTGGTGATGACGCCCCAGCAGTTCGTCGGGGTCGAGAAGGTCAACTACTACCTCACCGAGCTCAATGCGGGCGAGTCGATCAAACCCGCACGCGTTGTCGAGGTCGGTGACGGTGACGGCTGGTGGCACCTCGACGGACTGCACCGGCTTCTCGCTGCACGCATTGTCGGCCAGTCGCTGGAAGCCAAGATCTGGCGCTGAACGAGCCCGGGCCGATGACGGCCCGAGCTCATCGGACTCAGCGACGCCGTAGGGCGCCGAGCTGCATCGCCGCGAAGACGCCGACGATGCCGGCCTGCAGGATGGTCCAGATGCTGCCTGTCGTGGTCAGGTCGAACCAGTCGAACGTCACCACTGCGATCGAGCCGATCATCCAGGCGACGTTGACCTCGATCGCGAACATCGTCCACCCGCGGGAGATGGGCTGACGGGTTGCGATGGCGGCGAGAATTGCCGAGCACGCGATGAGGAATACACCGATGCCCAACAGGTGAGAGGTGGACGGCCCGAGCAGCGAGTCAAGGAATCCGGCGCCGGCGACGTACGCCAGACCGTTGGTCCCAGTGACAGCGGAGTCGAGCAGGAGCACGGTCCTCAGCGAGAGCCGGCCCGTGGTGGCAGGGGTGGTGTGGGCTGTTGTCGTGTTCATGCTGCGAGTCTCCGGCGACGCAGGTAGGGCTCGCAATTACCTCCCAGGTCATGGCCCCGTGCGCACGGATCAGTGAGAGTGAACCCATGGAAACCATCACCTCGCCGGTCGGACCGCTGCTGCGCACCTGGCGCCAGCGCCGCCACTTCAGCCAACTGGACCTCTCAATCGAGGCTGGAGTGTCGTCGCGTCATTTGAGCTTCGTGGAGACCGGGAGGGCGAAGCCGAGCCGTTCGATGGTGCTCCAGCTCGCAGCAACGCTGGACGTGCCGAAGCGCGAGCAGAACCAGCTCTTGGTTGCCGCAGGTTTTGCTCCGGCGTATGTCGAACGCCCGCTGGACGATCCCGAGATGGCCGTCTTCAGAGCCGGCGTCGACCGGCTCCTGACGGCGTACGAGCCCTTTCCGTGCCTGGTCGTCGATCGCGGCTGGAACATGGTGATGGCGAATGCCGGTATCGCACCGTTCCTCGAGGGCATCGGTCCCGACCTGCTCGAGGCGCCGAACGCGCTGCGCCTCAGCCTTCATCCCGAGGGGCTGGCGCCGCGGATCCTCAACCTCGCCGAATGGCGCTCACATGTTCTGGGACGACTCGCCCGCGAGGTGGCGACCAGTGGGTCGGACGGGCTGCGCGCTCTGTACGACGAGCTGCTCGCCTATCCCGGAGGGCTGGACCCCAGTGTCGACGACAGGGGTGTGGCGGTGACCCTGGTGCTCGACTCGCCGGCCGGGCAGCTCTCGTTCCTCAGCACTGTCACGACCTTCGGGACGGCGCTCGATCTCACGGCTGCAGAGCTCAGCATCGAGGCGTTCCTGCCCGCCGACGAACGCACCTCGGCCGCGCTTCAGCCCTAGGGCGTGCCTGACAAACCCCCGCGACGCCCGAACGCCCCCGCATCCTGCCTGACTGCGTTCTCGGTCCTCGCTAGACAACACTGGTATGGCTTCGGCCCTCGGCCTTGTCAGACAGGCCCGGATGCCGCCCGGAACGCCACGCGGGTTTGTCAGGCACGCCCTAGGGCGTGAGCGCGTCGCGTACGGGGATCAGCTTGGCGTTGGACTCCGCCAGCTCATCGGCGGGCACAGAGTCCGCGACGATGCCGCAACCAGCGAACAGTCGTACCTGGGTGCCGTCGGCCTCGATCTGCGCTGAACGCAAGCCGATGCCCCACTCGCCGTCGCCGGAGGCACCGATCCAGCCGACCGGACCGGCGTAGCGGCCGCGATCAAGCTGCTCGATCTCGGCGATGAGTGCCACGGCGGCAGGTGTGGGAGTTCCGCCCACGGCAGCCGACGGATGCAGCGACGCAGCTAGGGTCAGGGCACTCGCCTCGTCCTTGATTACGCCGGTGACATCGGTCGCCAGATGCATCACGTTGGGCAGGTGCAGGACGAACGGCGCCTCGGGGACGTTCATGCTCGTGCAGTGAGGGAGAAGCGCCTCGGCGACCGAACGGACGGCGTACTCGTGCTCCTCGAGATCCTTGCTGGATCGGGCGAGGGACGCGGCGAGAGCGAGATCGCGCTCGTCGTCGCCGGATCGACGGATGGTGCCCGCGAGCACGCGCGAGGTGATCAATCCGCGCTCAAGACGGACCAGCATCTCGGGGGTGGACCCGAAGAAGCCATCGACGTGGAACGTCCAACAGCTCGGGTAGTCATTGGCGAGCTTGGTCAGCGGCGCTCGTACGTCGAGTGGCTCGGTGAGGGACGCGACCAGGTCGCGCGCGAGCACGACCTTGTCGAGCTCGCCGGCTTCGATGCGGCTGACAGCCTGAGCGACGAGACTCTGCCAGTGCACGCTGTCGATGGGGCCGTCGGCGAAGGTGGTGCCGTCGGCGGGAGATGCTGCTGGAGTCGCCATGAGCTCCGGTGATGCGGTGATGCCCAAGCCGATGACGGTGATCCACGTGACGCCATCGCGTCGGCCCACCACGACCTCCGGAACCACCAGCACGCTGCCGTCGGCATCGTCGCTGAAGGTGAACGAACCGAACGTGACGAGTCCGCTGCCGGGAACGTCGACGTCATCGCGTACGACCGCATGAGCGGCGAGCTCGCGCCACCACTCGGAGGCTTCCTCGAACCGGGCAGGACCGGACGTGCGGAACTCCGCGGCGCGACCCCAACCGACGAGTCCATCACCGCCGTGCACCCACGCGAGAGCGTCGTCGGGCGGAAGCAGCGCAAGCAGTTCACCTGGGTCATCGATGCGTTCGGACCGGACCACCAGGGGTTCGGCCGCAGCGTCGAGGGCAGGGTTGCTCACAACCAATGAGCCTACCCGTGGCACGCTAGACAGGTGAGTCGAGCCGGTCTGGACAAAGAGCCCCATGACGTTGCCAAGATGTTTGACGGCGTCGCGGAGAAGTACGACATCACCAATGACGTGCTGTCGATGGGCCAGGATCGCCGTTGGCGCAAGCGCGTCGTCGAGCTGGTTGCTCCGCGATCGGGCGAGCTGATCCTCGATCTGGCCGCTGGCACCGGTACGTCGAGCGAGCCCTTCGCCAAGGCAGGCGCAACGGTCGTACCGTGCGACTTCTCGATCGGCATGCTCGAAGTCGGCAAGAAGGCACGCCCCGAGCTGCCGTTCGCGGCAGGCGATGGCATGAAGCTGCCGTTCGGCGACAACGTGTTCGACGCCGTCACGATCTCGTTCGGACTGCGCAACATCCACGACCCGGTCGAAGGTCTGCGCGAGATGCTCCGCGTCACGAAGCCCGGCGGGCGCATCGTGGTCTGCGAGTTCAGTACGCCGACCTGGGGACCGTTCGACGCGATCTACAGCAACTACCTCATGCGTGCTCTGCCGGCGGTTGCCCGCGCGGTGTCGTCCAACCCTGAGTCGTACGTCTACCTCGCCGAGTCCATCCGTGAGTGGCCCGACCAGAAGGGTCTCGCGCTGCGCATGGCTGAAGCGGGATGGGGCAAGGTCGACTGGCACAACCTGTCAGGCGGCATCGTCGCCCTGCACCACTCGATCAAGCCCAGCTGATTCCTCAGCGGGTTGGCGTGTTGAGCGCGAACTCCTGCACCTTCGCCAAGTCGTAGTCGCCCGCGTCGGTGCCAACTCCCGACACGAGTTGTGCCGCAGTGGCGCAGCCGAGCTCGGCCGACGCACGCAGATCGAGACCGAGACCTCGACCGCGCAGGAAGCCGGCAGAGAACGCGTCTCCGCAGCCAGTGGTGTCAACGACTTTGACGTCGTACGCCGGCACGGTGATCGTCTCGTCGGCGGTGACGACGAGCGCGCCCTTGGCGCCCTGGGTTACGGCAACGCAGGTGGCACCGCGGGCGACCAGCTCGCGCGCTCCGGCTTCAAGGTCCGTCGCTCCGGTGAAGCCGAGGACCTGCTCGTCATTGGGCAAGAGGTAGTCCGCATGCGGCAGGCAGTCTTCGATCCAGGCCAGCATGTCTGCGTCGCCGGGAGCCAGGACGTCGACTGACGTCGTGTAACCGGCTGCCCGTGCCGCGGCGAGCAGCTCGCCCGCGGCTGGCCCGCCCAGGAACTCGGGACCGCCGAGATGTACGTGGGTGAGGCCCGGGATCGAGGCCAGGTCGATGTCATCGAGAGTCAGCGCGCCATTGGCGCCAACGCAGTGCCAGGCTGGGCGGTCCCCGTTCGGACGTACCGGAATCACGCTTGCCGATGTCTGAACGTCGGGCTTGCGGACGAGTCGAGTCGTGTCGACGCCGTGCCCAGCCAGGAGCGACGTGAGGACACCCGCAATCGGGTCTTCGCCGATTGCGCCGATGCTGTGGACCTCGGCGCCGAGGCGGGCGAGGACGATGCCAGTGCCGCCGGCGGTGCCTGCAGGTGACATGCGGATCGTGTCGACCAACGCGCCGTCAGAGTTGGCTGGGATCGACTCCACCCGGAGTACGTGGGTGTCGAGCACATGCACACCGACTGCCGCAATCACCGCGGGGACGTGGTTCATCAGTTCTCCTTGTTGTCCGTTGTCACTGGCTGCACGGTTCCGTAGCTTCGATTGATGGCCGCTTCAATCACCGCTGCCTGGGCCGACTCGTCGAGGAATCGCGGGCTCCCGAGCGTTGAGCTGTCGATCAGCAGACGGCACAGCCATTCCAACAGCAGCGAGTTCTCGACCGCCTGCTCGATCGTGGCTCCTGTCGTCACCGCGCCGTGGTTGGCCATCAGCACCGCCGATCGCCCCGCGAGCGCGCGGTTGACGTTGTCAGCGAGTGCAGATGTTCCGAAGGTCGCGTAGGGCGCAACGGCGATCTCGCCACCGAGCAGAAGCTGCTGGTAGTGGATTACCGGCAACGAGTCTCGTACGCAGCTCACTGCGGTGGCGGCCGGAGCGTGCGTGTGCACGACAGCGCCTACACCCGTCGCAGCCATCACGCCGAGGTGTAGCTCGAGCTCGGAGGTGGGCTGGAAGTCACCGTCGATGAGGCGCCCCTGCGGATCGACGATGCTCACCTGCTCCGCGCGGCAGTCGGCGAGCACCACGCCTGTCGCTGTCACTGCCACATGGCCGGTCTGCGAGTCGACAACGCTGACATTGCCTGAGGTGCCGATCAGTAGGCCCTCGGTGGCGAGTCGGCGGCATGCAGCCGCCACAGCGTCCCGCACGGGGAGGTAGTCGGTCATTTGGAGAAGCCGCGGAGGTAGGCGCTCACCATGACGATGCCTTGCTCGATCAGGAAGTTGTCGCCGGCGAGATCGTGCTCATATGCGAGCTGGAAGCATCGGTCACCGATCTCGACGGCAAACTCTGCTGCAGCTGCCGGAAGGTCAGTGCGAGCGAGTCCTGCCTCGATCGCGAAGGCACGAAGCTCCTGGGCGGTCCGCTGATTGTGCTGGCGACCGAACTCATAGATGGCGGCGTTGGTGCGGCCGCGAAGCCAGATCTCGACGAAGTCCGGTCGCCTGGCGTAGACCTTGACGTACGCGCGCATGGTGGTCTCGACGAGTGCGGCGATCGAGAGATCCTCGACGGTGGCCAGGTCTTGCGCGACCTGTTCGTCCATCTCGTGGGTGTCGCGCTCGACCAGTGCGAGCAGGATCGCGTCCCGGTCTGAGAAGTACTGGTAGAGCGAAGCGATCGGAACGTCCGCGGCCACCGCGATGTCGCGGGTGCTCAAGGCATCGACGCCGTGCTGGACCACGATGGCGGACGCGCTTTCGAGGATTCGTTCGACTCGTTCGCGCGAACGAGTCTGGGTCGGAGTGCGACGTAGGCCACTCGCTCCGGTGGTGGGTAATGCCGTGACAGCAGACACAAACGCACTGTAGCATCCAAACCTAAACCTGACACATGTTCACCTTTCGCTCCCACTCACGCAGGAGAACCAGATGACTCTCGACCGTCGGACCTTGCTCAAGGGCGGTTTGGCCACCGGACTGGGCGCTCTCGGCACCAGCCTCCTCGAGGGCCCGGTCACCGCAGCGACTCTGCAGGGGTCGTTGCCCAAGAAGGTCGATGTCGTGGTGGTCGGCGGAGGGCTGTCGGGTCTGGTGGCTGCGCAGAGGGTCGCACGGTCCGGTCGGTCAGTTCTGGTCGTCGAAGCCCGCAAGCGTGTGGGCGGGCGGTTGCTCAACCACCACCTTGACGCCGGCGGTGTGATCGAGGCCGGCGGCGCGTTCGTGGGTCCCACCCAGGACCACATCCTCGCCCTCGCCAACGAGCTGAGGGTCGCGACGTTCCCGGAGTACATCGACGGCAAGAACGTCTACATCTCCAAGGGCAGGCGTTCGCTGTACACCGGCACCGTTCCTCCGGACCCGTTCATCCTGATCGACGCAGCCTTGTTGCTGAGCAAGCTCAACGGATACGCCGCAGAGATGCCCGTGGACGCGCCGTGGTCGCACCCCAAGGCGGCTCAGTGGGACGCGATGACGCTGAGCGAGTTCATCCACCGGAACACGCTCAACTCAGCCGCGGTCGAGAACCTCATCAAGGCGTGGACGCAGCCGGGGTTCGGTGCCGACCCGTCACAGCTGTCGCTGCTGTTCGTCATCCACTACATCGCGTGCTCGGGCAACGAGCGCACTCCAGGCACGTTCGAGCTCAACTCCAACACCAAGGGCGGGGCGCAGGAGAGCCGGTTCGTCGGAGGCTCCCAGCTGATCCCGCTCCGTCTCGCACAAAAGCTCGGCGACCGGGTCGCACTTGCTGCTGCGGTGACACGGATCGAGCAACGCGACGGAGCGGCGTTCGTACGCACGTCGCGGGGCACCGTACGGGCTCGCCGCGTGATCGTTGCCATGCCGCCGCCGACGGTGCTCGGCATCGACTGGTATCCGCAGCTGCCGTCGCGCCGCTCCACCCTTCTGAAGAAGTGGGAGATGGGCGACCTGATGAAATGCGACGCCGTCTACTCGACACCGTTCTGGCGAGAGGATGGACTCAGCGGTTCCGGCGTCGCCGACGCGGGCGCGACTCGGACCGTTTTCGACAACTCCCCACCCGACGGCAAGGTTGGCGTACTCCTCGCATTCGTCGGAGGATCAGTTCACAGGCAGTATGCGCCTCAGTCCCTGACGGCACGTCGCACGGCAGTCTTGGAAGGCTTCGCCCAGATGTTCGGACCGAAGGCGCTGAAGCCGATCGAGTACACCGAGAAGGACTGGACCAAGGAGCGCTGGACCGGTGGCGGACCTACCCCGATCATGGGACCCGGGACGATGACAACGTTCGGCTCCGCAGTCCGTACGCGGTTCAAGCGTGTGCACTGGGCCGGCACAGAGACGTCGACCTATTGGAACGGCTACATGGACGGCGCGGTGCGGGCCGGCAAGCGAGCCGCGACTGAAGTCCTGGAAGCGCTGTGAAGCGGCTCATCGCGGGCCTGTCGGCGGTCCTCCTCGGTCTCACGCTGGTCTTGACGGTTCCAGGAGCAGCCGCATCCGGGACGCGGGACAAGTGGGACACCCGGGTGTTTTCCAAGGTGCCCTACCCGGGCACGCCGGCTTACGTGTTCGTGCACACCAATGGCCGGGTCTACGCCGGCACCTATGACACTGGCACCAAGACGCCGTCCAGGGTGTTCGAGTGGACGTCAGGCGGCACGTTGCTGCGATCGTGGACCGTGCCTGGCCAGGACCTCGCGCACTCGCCCGCAATCCAGGTGGCCAACCAGGATGCTCGGGGACGTCTGGTCCTTCTGGAGAAGTCGACGTCCGCTGTCCTGACCCTTGATCTGAAGACTGGTCGATTCAAGCGCCAGGCGACCCTGCCCGACCTGCCGCTTTGTTCGACCAAGGTCGCGCCATGCTCGCCCAACTCAAGTGCGGCCAAGGCCATTCCGAATTACGCATCGTGGGGTCCTGGCGGAGCGCTTTACGTCACCGACTACGGACAAGCTGTCATCTGGCGCATCCCAGCCACGGGAGGTACGCCGAAGGTGTGGTTCGCCTCCAAGGCGCTGGACAACGTGCTTGGGTTCGGAACGACTGGAATCGTCTACCAGCCGAGCAGCAAGTCCTTCTTGATCACCCAGCAGACGGTGGGGAATCTATTGGCAAATGCTCCGTCGGGCCGCCTGTATGCGCTCCCGATCAGCACGAGCGGCAAACCGGGCACACTCAAGACGCTGTGGACTTCACGGCCGACCGAGCTTCCGGACGGGTTCGGGATCGGACGTTCGGGCAAGATCTATGTTGCGGGCGTTGGCCCGCTGAACCAGCTCGTCGTGCTGTCACCGACCGGCAAGGAGCTCGAGCGCTTCCCGAAGTTCCCGTTGTTGGGAGACAACGGTTCGTCGGTGCCGTTTGACGGGGCGTCCAACGCGACGTTCCTGGGAACGCGGGTGCTGGTCGCCAACCAGTCGCCGATCCTTGGCGATCGGGCTCACCACGTCATCCTCGATGTCGAGGTCGGCGAGCGCGGCATACCGAACTACCTGCCGTCGAGCTCGATCCTGCGCTGATCAGGCAGGTTGTTCTTCGGCCTCTTCGACGACGGCAACGTGCGCCGGAGTGTGCGGCTCCCAGATGTCTTCGTCCTGTTCGTCGCGCGGCTCGCCCCGATGGCTGTGCGGCTCCGTCATGGTGGACCCCCGTCCCTCGGTCAAGAAACTACCTGCACCGCGTCAATCGCGCGAGGGGGCGGACTTGACGAATTCATCGCGGCAGAACTTAGTGTGACCTAAGTTACAGAGCCTATGGCGCGGGCGTATGGTGAGACCGCGATCACGTTGTGAAGCAATTCACAAGCGCACGATCCATCGATGATGTCGGTTGAGCCCGGGAGGTGTCGTGACGGTTTACACGCCGATCCTCGTGCTGGGCGCGTTGGCTGCCGGATTCGCAATCTTCAGCATCCTCATCGCACCGATCACCGGACCCAAGCGCTACAACCGCGCCAAGCTGGACCGCTACGAATCCGGTATTCAGCCGAGCCCGCTGCCAGAAGGCGGCGGCAAGATCTCGGTCCGCTACTTCATCATCGCGATGCTGTTCATCGTCTTCGACATCGAAATCATCTTCCTCTACCCGTTCGCGGTCGCCTTTGACGCGCTCGGCTGGTTCGGGCTGATCGAGATGTTCATCTTCATGATCACGGTGTTCATCGCATACGCGTACGTCTGGCGCCGCGGAGGTCTCGAATGGGACTGATCGAGGCGAACGAGAAGGTGGCACGACGTGGGAATTGAAGAAAAGCTGCCAAGCGGTGTGCTGCTCTCGACTGTCGAGGGCCTCGCCGGCTACATGCGCAAGGCCTCGTTCTGGCCCGCGACGTTCGGCCTCGCGTGTTGTGCGATCGAGATGATGACATTCGGCGCCCCGCGCTTCGACTCCGCCCGCTTCGGCATGGAGGTCTTCCGTCCCTCGCCGCGCCAGGCCGACCTGATGATCGTCGCCGGTCGTGTCAGCAACAAGATGGCTCCCGTCCTCCGCCAGATCTACGACCAGATGGCTGAACCCAAGTACGTACTCGCGATGGGTGTTTGCGCCAGCTCCGGCGGCATGTTCAACAACTACGCGATCGTCCAGGGCGTCGACCACGTCGTACCCGTCGACATGTACCTCCCCGGCTGCCCGCCCCGTCCGGAGATGCTGATCGACGCGATCCTCAAGCTGCACGACCAGATCCAGCACCAGAAGCTCGGCTCCAACCGCCTCGCTGAGATCAAGGCCGACGAGAAGGTTGCCCTCCTCGCCACGCCCACCTCGGCGATGAAGGGTCTGATGCGCTGATGGTCGACTCCAAGGGCAACAAGGACGCACGGGACGCTGGCAACAAGACGCAAGATGCTTCTCATGAGGTCAACGCCGAGGTTGTCAGGAGCGACGCGGTCCAGCTCGAGGTCATCAACGTCCGCGAAGGTGCGTTCGGCGCCCACGGCACAGGCGACACCAGCGGATTCGGTGGGCTCACACAGCCGGTGATCATGCCCGGTGCGGCACAGAAGCCCTACGGCGGTTGGTACGACGAGGTGGCCGACAAGCTCGCGACGCTGACGCTTCCCGACGCCATCGAGAAGGTCGTCGTACACAACGGTGAGATCACGTTCTTCATCCGTCGGCACGCACTGCTCGAGACCGTCACCCATTTGCGCAATGACCCGGAGCTGCGCTTCGAGTTCTGCTCCTCGATCTCGGGTGTGCACTTCCCGCACGAGACCGACCGCGAGCTGCACGTCGTCATCCACCTGCTGTCGATGACCCACAACCGCCGCATCCGCGTCGAGGTTGTGGCACCCGACTCCGATCCGCATGTGCCGAGCGTCGTCAGCATCTACCCGACGGCTGACTGGCACGAGCGCGAGACCTACGACTTCTTCGGCATCATCTTCGACGGGCATCCGGCGCTGACCCGCATCATGATGCCGGACGACTGGCCGGGTCACCCGCAGCGGAAGGACTACCCGTTGGGCGGCATCCCGGTGGAGTTCAAGGGAGGCACCATCCCGGCGCCCGACCAGCGCAGGAGCTACTCATGACACAAGGTCTGAATGAGGGGCGAACAGATCCATACGCGGGCACGACCGAGACCAGCGAGGGCCCGGTCTTCACCGTCACCGGCCAGGACTGGGACACGATCGACCCGTCCGCAGTCGAGGGCGACCACCTCGTCATCAACATGGGCCCGCAGCACCCGTCGACGCACGGCGTGCTCCGCCTGGTGCTCGAGATCGACGGCGAGACCGTACGCGATGCGCGCGCCGGCATCGGCTATCTCCACACCGGCATCGAGAAGAACATGGAGTTCCGCACCTGGACCCAGGGCGTGACGTTCTGCACCCGGATGGACTACGTCGCACCGTTCTCCAACGAGGCCGCGTACGTCATGGCGGTCGAGAAGCTCCTCGGCATCGAGGCGCCCGAGAAGGCACAGGCCATCCGCGTCCTTCTGCTCGAGCTCAACCGCATCTCGTCCCACCTCGTATGTCTCGCCACGGGCGGCATGGAGATCGGCGCGCTGACGGTCATGACGATCGGCTTCCGTGACCGCGAAGAGATCCTCAACCTGTTCGAGCTGATCACCGGACTGCGCATGAACCACGCGTACTTCCGCCCCGGCGGCGTTGCGCTCGACCTGCCCGACGGCGCGATCGAGAAGATTCGCGCCACGGTTCGGTTGCTCAAGAAGCGCCTGCCGGAGTACGCCGCGCTCTGCAATGCCAACCCGATCTTCAAGGGCCGCCTCCAGGGTGTTGGCCACCTTGAGCTCGCTGGCTGCCTCGCGCTCGGACTCACCGGTCCGGTGCTCCGCTCGACCGGCTACGACTGGGACCTCCGCAAGAAGCAGCCCTACTGGGGCTACGACACGTACGACTTCGAGGTCGTCACCCGCAACGAGCCCGATGCGTACGGACGTTTCCGGGTGCGTCTCGACGAGATGTGGGAGTCGCTCAAGATCGTTGAGCAAGCCACCGAGCGCATCGCCTCAATGGCGGGCGAGCCCGTCATGGTCGCCGACAAGAAGATCGCCTGGCCCTCGCAGCTCAGCGTGGGTGCCGATGGGCAGGGCAACTCCGCCGAGCACATCAAGCACATCATGGGCGAGTCGATGGAAGCGCTCATCCACCACTTCAAGATCGTCACTGAGGGTTTTCGGGTCCCGGTTGGTCAGGCGTACGCCAGCATCGAGTCGCCTCGCGGCGAGATCAGCTGTCACCTCGTCTCCGACGGCGGTACGCGCCCATACCGGGCGCATTTCCGCGACCCGTCGTTCGTCAACCTGCAGGGCACCTCGGTGATGAGCGAGGGCGGCATGATCTCCGACGTCATCGTCGCGATCGCCAGCATCGACCCGGTCATGGGAGGCGTCGACCGATGAGCCTGAACAAGAAAACGGTCGGTGAGCTCAACGAGCTCGCTTCGCGCTATCCGCAGGCCCGCAGTGCGCTGCTGCCGATGCTGCACCTGATCCAGTCCGTCGAGGGTCACGTCACCAACGAGGGCATTGAGCTCTGCGCCGAGATTCTCGGCATCAGCGCGGCTGAGGTTTCTGGCGTCGCGACGTTCTACACGATGTACAAGCGCCGCCCCATGGGTGAGCACCATGTCGGCGTCTGCACCAACACGCTCTGTGCCGTCATGGGAGGCGACGCGATCTTCGAGCGGCTCAAGGGCCACCTCGATGTCGGCAACGACGAGACCACTGAGGACGGCAAGGTCACCCTCGAGCACATCGAGTGCAACGCAGCCTGCGACTTCGCGCCCGTGATGACGGTCAACTGGGAGTTCTTCGACAACCAGACACCCGAATCGGCGGTCGAGCTGGTCGACAAGCTGCGGGCAGGCGAGAAGGTGCAGGCCACCCGCGGCGCCACCATCACGTCCTGGCGCAAGGCTGAGCGCGTGCTCGCTGGCTACGAGGACGGGCTCGTCAACGAAGGGCCTGCGGCTGCAGGGCCCTCGCTCGTAGGACTCAACATCGCCAACGAACGCGGTTGGGCGGCTCCGAGCGTCAATGGTGCGACGGCGAAGGCTGATCACCCTTCGACAGGCTCAGGAACCGGGCCGTCGGACAAGCAGAGCGCGGTCGAGCAGGCCGACACCGCGCGTGCCGAGTCAGAGACCATCGACGAGGAGGGCAAGAAGTGACGGACATGCTCACGCCCGTACTCACCGCCGACTGGGGCAACGACCGCGCCTGGACCCGCAAGGCATACGAGCAGACCGGCGGCTACGACGCGCTCCGCAAGGCGCTGACGATGAAGCCCGACGACCTCATCACGCTGGTCAAGGACTCCGGCCTGCGTGGCCGCGGCGGCGCCGGCTTCCCGACGGGCATGAAGTGGAGCTTCATCCCGCAGGACAATCCCAAGCCCAAGTACCTCGTCGTCAACGCCGATGAGTCCGAGCCGGGCACGTGCAAGGACATCCCGCTGATGATGGCCTCGCCGCACGTGCTGATCGAGGGCGTCATCATTGCCGCCCACGCGATCCGCGCGGAGAAGGCGTTCATCTACGTACGCGGGGAGGTGCTCCACGTCGTACGCCGACTGCGTGCTGCTGCCCGCGAGGCGTACGAAGCCGGCTACCTGGGGGAGGACATCCTCGGCTCCG
Source organism: Aeromicrobium sp. (assembly GCA_036676545.1). GTDB lineage: Bacteria > Actinomycetota > Actinomycetes > Propionibacteriales > Nocardioidaceae > Aeromicrobium. Next base: position 18,968 of record JAKFCR010000023.1, read on the forward strand.
GACTAAACATCGACCTAGTCATCCACGCCGGTGCCGGCGCCTACATCTGCGGCGAGGAGACAGCGCTGCTCGACTCGCTCGAGGGACGCCGCGGTCAACCGCGACTGCGCCCACCGTTCCCCGCCGTCGAGGGTCTCTACGCGAGCCCGACCGTGATCAACAATGTCGAGTCGATCGCTTCGGTGCCTGCGATCGTTCGTGGCGGCATCGAGTGGTTCGGATCGATGGGCACCGAGAAGTCCAAGGGCTTCACGATCTACTCGCTCTCGGGCCACGTGAAGAGCCCAGGCCAGTACGAAGCGCCGCTCGGTATCACCCTGCGCCAGCTCCTCGAGCTCGGCGGCGGCATGCGCGAAGGCAGTGAGCTGAAGTTCTGGACCCCCGGCGGTTCGTCGACACCGATCCTGACCGCGGAGCACCTCGACGTACCCCTCGACTACGAGGGCGTGGGGGAGGCCGGATCTATGCTCGGCACCAAGGCGCTGCAGGTCTTCGACCAGACGACCTCCGTCGTACGCTGCGTGTTGCGGTGGACCGAGTTCTACAAGCACGAGTCGTGCGGCAAGTGCACGCCGTGCCGCGAAGGCACGTGGTGGCTGGTGCAGACCCTGCAGCGTCTCGACGCTGGCGAGGGTCGTCACGGCGACATCGAGCTGCTGCTCGACCTGTGTGACAACATCCTCGGCCGCTCGTTCTGCGCGCTTGGTGACGGAGCGACGAGCCCAATCACGTCGGCGATCCAGTACTTCCGCAAGGAGTTCGAAGCCGGTATGCACACGCCGTCCAGCTGGACCTTCCCGCCGGCCGCGTCGACCCTCTTCCCCCAGGAGGTGACGGCATGAGCGAGCGCCAGCGAGCGAAACGAGAGGCTGTCATGACGAGGCGTCCGTATCTTTGCTCTTCTACGGAGGTCTCGTCATGACGATCGAAGCCTCGCGCGACACCGAGCTCATCACGCTGACGATCGACGATGTCGAGGTCAGCGTTCCCAAGGGCACCCTGGTGATCCGGGCGGCCGAGCTGGTGGGCACCGAGATCCCGCGATTCTGCGACCACCCACTGCTCGAGCCGGTTGGCGCCTGCCGTCAGTGCCTCGTAGACATCACCGACGCCGGCAACGGCCGCGGATTCCCCAAGCCACAGGCGTCGTGCACGATCGAGGTCGCGGCCGGGATGGTCGTCAAGACCCAGGTCACGTCCGAGATCGCCGAGAAGGCGCAACGCGGCAACATGGAGTTCCTCCTCATCAACCACCCGCTCGACTGCCCGGTCTGCGACAAGGGTGGCGAGTGCCCGCTGCAGAACCAGGCCATGACCCACGGTCAGGGCGAGTCACGCTTCACCGAGACCAAGCGGACGTTCCCCAAGCCGATGAAGGTGTCCGAGCAGGTGCTGCTCGATCGTGAGCGCTGCGTGCTCTGCGCCCGATGCACCCGCTTCTCCGAGCAGATCGCCGGCGACCCGTTCATCGAGCTGCTCGAACGAGGCCCGATGCAGCAGGTCGGCATCTACGAGGAAGAGCCATTCCACTCCTACTTCTCGGGCAACACGATCCAGATCTGCCCGGTTGGCGCGCTGACCAGCGCCGACTACCGCTTCCGCTCGCGTCCGTTCGACCTCGTGTCGACGCCGTCGATCGCCGAGCACGACGCCTGCGGGTCGGCCATCCGTGTCGACCACCGCCGCGGCAAGGTCATGCGCCGCCTGGCGGGCGACGATCCCGAGGTCAACGAAGAGTGGATCACTGACAAGGATCGGTTCGCCTTCACCTCGGCAGTGCAGGGCGATCGCATCGCGACTCCGCTCGTACGAAACGACCAGGGCGAGCTCGAGCCTGCTTCGTGGCCGGCCGCGCTGGCCATCGCTGCGCGTGGTCTCGACAAGGCTGCCGGCAAGGTCGGCGTCCTTCCCGGCGGTCGTCTGACTGCTGAGGATGCGTTCGCGTACAGCAAGTTCGCCCGTACGGTCCTCAAGACCAACGACATCGACTTCCGGGCCCGCGCGCACTCGGCCGAGGAGGCGGAATTCCTCGCTTCCCACGTCGTCGCTACGTCGCTCGACGTCACGTTCGCGTCGCTGGAGAAGGCTTCGACGGTCGTGCTCGTTGGCTTCGAGCCCGAGGACGAAGCAGGCGCGGTGTTCCTGCGCCTTCGCAAGGCGTCCCGCAAGGGCGTCAAGGTCGTCGCGATCGCGAGTCACACCACTCGCGGACTGACCAAGATGTCAGGCGAGCTGATCCGTACGGCTCCCGGCCAGGAGGCCGCTGTCCTCGCCGACCTCGAGCTCGATCGCGACGCTGTCATCCTCGTCGGCGAACGCCTCGCCTCGGTGCAAGGTGGCTTCAGCGCCGCTGCCGCGCTGGCGGCCAAGTCGAAGGCGCGCATCGCGTGGATCCCACGTCGCGCCGGTGAGCGTGGGGCACTCGAGACAGGCTGCTTGCCCACGCTGCTGCCGGGTGGACGCCCGCTCGACGACGCCGAAGCCCGCGCCGATCTCGCTGCTGCGTGGGGAGTCAAGACGATCGCTGCCAAGAAGGGCCGCGACACCTCGGCGATCCTCGAAGCTGTGACTGAAGGCTCCCTGAAGGCGCTGGTCATCGGCGGAGTCGAGATCGACGACCTGCCAGATCCCGCCGCCGCGCGAGCCGCCCTGAAGGCGGCAAGCTTCATCGTCAGCCTCGAGGTCCGCGAGAGCGACGTGACCAAGGTCGCCGATGTCGTGCTGCCGATTGCCCCGGTCGTCGAGAAGCCCGGCATGTTCGTCAACTGGGAGGGCCGCGTTCGTACGTTCGACGCGGTCATCAAGGACCAGCACTCGCTCTCCGATGTACGCGTGCTCGCCGGTATCGCGGAGGAGATGGATTCACCGCTCGGCTTCCGTACGATCGCCGACGCGCGAGCCGCGATGACTGAGCTCGGTCCGTGGGACGGTGCCCGCGCTGAAGCGCCGAAGCGTGCCGGCGCCAAGGCGAGCACGAAAGGCAAGGTCGTACTCGATACGTGGCGGCAGCTGATCGACGACGGACGCGGCCAGGACGGCCAGGACCTCTACAAGGCGACAGGCCGCCCGGCGGTTCTGCGCGCCAGCGCTGCGACTCTCGGTGCCTTCGACGTCGATCCCGGCAAGAAGGCGACCATCGCGACCGACGCGGGCAAGGCCACGTTCATTGCGGAAGTCGCCGATCTCCCTGACGGCGTCGTGTGGGTCCCGACCAATAGCGGTGTCAGCCTGCGGGCGGCACTCGGTGCCGGCTTCGGCGATCACGTCGAGCTGCGGGGAGGGTCACGATGAGCGAGCTTTTTGGCAATGAGCCGTTCTGGGTGATTGCGCTGAAGGCGCTCATCATCTTCGTGTTCCTGATGCTCTACACGCTGTTCAACATCTGGTTCGAGCGTCGCGTCGTGGCCCGGATGCAGCACCGCATCGGCCCCAACGTGCACGGAAAGTTCGGTCTGTTGCAGAGCCTCGCCGACGGCGTGAAGCTCGCATTCAAGGAAGACCTGGTCGTCAAGGCGGCCGACAAGGTCGTCTACATCGCGGCGCCGATCATCGCCACGATCCCGGCTTTCATGGCGTGGTCCGTCATCCCGTTCGGGCCCGAGGTCAAGATCCCGTTCACCGACACCGTGACGCCGCTGCAGCTGACCGATCTCCCGGTCGCTGTGCTCTACATCCTCGCCGTCACCTCAATCGGCATCTACGGCATCGTCCTCGCAGGTTGGGCCTCTGGCTCGATCTATGCGCTGCTCGGCGGTATGCGCTCGAGCGCGCAGATGATCTCGTACGAGGTCGCCATGGGCCTGGCCTTCGTGCCGGTATTCATCTTCGCCGGATCGATGTCGACCTCGGAGATCGTCGCCGCCCAGGCTGACACCTGGTACTTCCTGCCGCTGTTCCCGTCGTTCGTCATCTACGTGATCGCGATGGTCGGCGAGACAAACCGCGCACCGTTCGACCTCCCCGAGGCCGAGGGCGAGCTGGTCGGCGGGTTCCACACCGAGTACTCCTCGCTGAAGTTCGCCCTGTTCTTCCTCGCCGAGTACGTCAACATGGTCACCGTCTCGGCGCTGGCAACCACGCTGTTCCTCGGCGGCTGGCGCGCGCCGATCGGTGTCACGCAGCTCTTCGATCTTCTGGACTGGAACGCCAACGGTGGCTACTGGCCCGTGCTGTGGTTCTTCCTCAAAACGCTCGGCTTCATCTTCTTCTTCGTGTGGCTGCGAGGCACTCTGCCGCGCATGCGCTACGACCAGTTCATGGACTTCGGCTGGAAGGTCCTCATCCC
>JAKFCR010000024.1:0-1662 GCA_036676545.1 Aeromicrobium sp.
TCATGCTCGCGGCATGGCCAAGTATGTGTATGACTTCAGCGAAGGCGGGATGGACCAGAAGGACCTCCTGGGCGGCAAAGGCGCGAACCTTGCGGAGATGACCGGGCTGGGTATGCCGGTGCCACCGGGGTTCATCATCAGCACCGACGCGTGCCGGGCGTTCCTGGCCGAGGGCAAGGAGCCGGCCGGACTGGCCGACGAGATCGGCGAGCACCTGGCCAGGCTGGAGAAGGAAACAGGCAAGATTCTCGGCGATCCCGACGATCCGCTGCTGGTGTCCGTACGGTCCGGCGCGAAATTCTCCATGCCCGGGATGATGGAGACCGTCCTCAACGTCGGTCTCAACGACGAGTCGGTCAAGGGCTTGGCCAAGGTGGCCGGCGGCGACGAGAGGTTCGCGTACGACTCCTACAGGCGGCTGCTGCAGATGTTCGGCAGCACCGTGCTCGGCATCGAGTCGAGCGAGTTCGCCGAGGCACTCGACGCGCTCAAGACCCAGCGCGGCACCAAGGCCGACCTCGACCTGACCGCCGACGACTTGCAAGGACTCGTCGAGACGTACAAACGGGTGATCCGTGAGCACGCCGGCGGTGACTTCCCGCAAGACCCCCGCGAGCAGCTCGACATGGCCGTGCTGGCGGTCTTCGAGTCGTGGAACACCGACCGCGCGAGGCTCTATCGCCGTCAGGAGCACATCCCCGACAACCTCGGCACCGCCGTCAACATCTGCACGATGGTCTACGGCAACGGGGGAGACGACTCCGGCACCGGCGTCGCGTTCACCCGCGACCCCGCGACCGGTGCGCAGGGCATCTACGGCGACTACCTCGTCAACGCCCAAGGCGAGGACGTCGTCGCCGGCATCCGCAACACCGTCCCGCTCGCCGACCTCGAGCAGATCGACAAGTTCGCGTACGACGAGCTCATCGAGATCATGGACCGCCTCGAGAAGCACTACAAGGATCTGTGCGACATCGAGTTCACCGTCGAGCACGGCAAGCTCTGGATGCTGCAGACCCGGGTCGGCAAACGTACGGCTGAGGCCGCGTTCCGCATCGCCCACTCGCTCTCCGAGGAGGGCCTCATCGATCTCGACGAGGCCGTCAACCGGGTCACCGGTGCGCAGCTGGCGCAGCTGATGTTCCCGCGCTTCGACGACAAGGCCGAGCGGCACCTCATCGGCACGGGCATGAACGCCTCGCCGGGCGCAGCCGTAGGCAAGGCGGTCTTTGATTCACCGACCGCCGTCGAGTGGGCCGCCAAGGGTGAAGACGTCATTCTCGTACGCCGCACGACGACTCCTGACGACCTGTCGGGCATGGTCGCGGCCACCGGCATCCTGACCAGCCGTGGCGGCAAGACCTCGCACGCCGCCGTCGTAGCGCGCGGCATGGGTCGTACGTGCGTGTGCGGCGCTGACGAGCTGGACGTCGACCTCGAAGGACGCCGCTTCACCGCTGCCGACGGCACCGTCATCGCCGAGGGCGACGTCATCTCGATCGACGGTTCCACCGGCGAGGTGTTCGCCGGCGCCGTCGAGGTCATGGACTCGGTCGTGGTGCGCTACTTCGAAGGCGACGAGGCCGCCGCCGGTGACGAACTCGTACGTGCCGTGACCACGCTCATGGAGCACGCCGATGACGTACGCAGGTTGGCCGTGCG
>JAKFCR010000025.1:0-3092 GCA_036676545.1 Aeromicrobium sp.
CACCTCCAAGCCGGCGGCCGTGCTGTCCGGTGGCGAGAAGACGCGTCTCGCGCTGGCCAGCCTGATCGTCTCGAGCGCGAACGTCCTGCTGCTCGACGAGCCGACCAACAACCTTGACCCGGCTTCACGCGAAGAGGTGCTGCGCGCCATCCGTACGTACGAGGGCGCCATCGTTCTCGTTTCGCACGACGAGGGCGCTGTGATGGCCCTTGAGCCCGACCGCGTGCTGCTGCTGCCTGACGGCGACGAGGACCTCTGGTCCGACGACTACGCCGACCTCGTCAGCCTGGCCTGACGCTTCGAGCCTTCAGTCGAGACCCTCGAAGAGATCGGTCAGCATCGGAGTGCCCGGATCCTGTTCCGGCCAGGCGATCACGTGGCACTCGTCCTTGATGCGCTTGTCCCACTGCTCAAGGTTTTCCGGGACATCCGACATCACATGGTGCTGGCTCCGGTGCTCACGCAATCCGTCCCCGATGCGACCGGCGACGGAGCGGCAGTCGACAATGACGCCGATGCGCTCGTCGGGCACCCCGCGCAAGTGATAGGTCGTGTCCGGGTCGAACTCGAAGAGACCGAGCTCGGCTCGGCGGCGGTTCCATCGGTCAACGACCGACTGAGGCACGGCACCGTGTACGAGCCGCTGGAGCCCCGACCCAGCATCACGGACTCGGGCGAACGCCGCATCGGTTGCTGCCCCGATCGTGATGTGGTCGGGATGATTGGAGATGCCGTCTGGGCCGAACGTGGACACGACGGCAGGCTGCTCGTCGACAAGGATCCGCTCGATCATCGTGACGACGTCGTCGAACGGCACTTCGGACACGCCACCATCTGGCAGCCCCAGCCACTCATGCCGGTCGGGGGAGCGGCCAAGCGCGCGCCATGCCGCCTCGTCCTCGGCCTGGCGCACCGCCCCGAGCGTCTCTCGTGTGGCAGGAAAGCCTTCTCGAATGTCGCCCAGCTCCCCGCGCGTCGCGTGCACCAGGACAAAGCGGAAGTCAGACTCATCCGCATGGAGAGCGACTGTTCCGGCAACGGCGTGCGCGTCGTCGTCAGGGTGTGCGACGACGCACATGAGAGTCCGATTGTGTGCCACGAGGAACAGTATGAATCGTGGACACGAGAGCTGTCCGTAGAAGAGCTCAGTCTGGCTTGGCGAAACCGTCGATACGGGTTGGGTTGCGACGTTCCTTGGCCTCGGCTCGTGCGAACCAGAAGTAGCCCACGGTGGCGAGCAGAGCGAAGAACACCCACTGGAGCCCGTAGAAGAAATGCGGCCCCTGGCCGAGCTCCGGCTTGGGCTCCAGAGCGAGCTCCTTGGTGGCGGCCGGATCCTGCGTTCGAAGGTTGAGGTAGCCGTCGGCGAGGTCGTACGGGACAGACTTCGCCATGCCGATGCTGGAAATGGCCCGGATCTGGGCGTCGACCGGTCGGGTCGCGTCGCTTCCAGCGCCGTTGTTCTGCCGCAGCCAGCCCATCAGGCTGACCTCGCCGGTCGGTGGAGCTGGAACGTCTGGATTGTCGACGGTGTTCTTGGTCTCGATCCAGCCCCGGTTGACCAGGACCGCAGTCTCGTCAGCCATCACCAGGGGAGTGACGACGTCGACTCCAGGTACGCCATCACGAGTCGTGAACTTCACGGTCACCTGATGCTCGAGGTCGTATGTGCCGGTTGCCGTGACGCGCGTCCACTCCGAGGCGTCGTCAACCTTCTCGCCCGGGGCAAGGGCGGCGCTGAGCTCGACCGGGGGAGCCTTGAAGTGCGCGGAGATGACCTTGTTCTGGGCGAGGCGGTGATCAAGACGATCGAATTGCCACATACCCAGACGAATGCAGATCGCTGAGAGCAGGACGACGAATATTGCGAAGCCGATCCAGCGACTGCTCAGCAGGAAGCGGAACACACCATGACGGTAGTTGAACCTGCCCTCCGTGGATCTATGGGGTGGCAGGCCGAGCCCTGCATGGTCTCGGCTGAACATGAGATCAGTCGAGAGTCCTCCACGCCAGAACCACCATCGCAGCCCTGACGGCGCCGAGTACCCACGGGATCGGCAGCGCGAACCCGACCCAGAACACGGCCTCGACCGGCAGTATCGCCAGGCTCAACACTCCGCCGATGCGGGATTCTTGCCACAGCAACCAACCCGCCCATGCCGCGGCGACGGTCGCGCAAAGGAAGCCCACCAGGAGCATCACAAATGCTCGCATTCCGACCTGCGCAAACCATGGCCCCCCATACATCGGGAAGAGGTTGAAGAACGTCGGGAGTGCTCCGGTCCGAATGAGATGCGTTGCGACATAGAACACAGGGAGCCCAAACCCAGCCGCGTAGACCCAGGTGACAACCGCACCGATCTGAGCGCTGGACATGGTTCGCGTCAAACCTCGATCGCTACGTTCTCAATCCAGAAGCCACGAGCGTCCAGGAACTTGCGGAGCGTCTCGGAGTGCTCGTCGCACGCGAGCCACACCTTGCGGCGATCAGGCGTGTGGATCTTGGGGTTGTTCCAGATCACTTGGTGTGTTGCGTCGGCACCGCACCCTTTGGCCGAGCAGACCAGATCTTCAGTCATCGAGCTGTGCAGGTCGCGGGGCTTCGATCGCCTTCTCAGGACCGAACACCGACGGGCCGGAACCTCGTTTGCGTACGCCCGCGTTGGCGAGGATGACGGATGTGTAGGGCAGCAGCAACGCGGCTCCCACCAGCACCCAACGCAACCAGCCGTCGGCGATGATCGCGCCGATGAAGCACACGGTACGAATGCCCATCGAGATCGCGTATCGCTTCTCCCGGGCACCGATGTCATCGCTGTGCGACGTGGCTGCAGACGTGATCGAGTAGACCTGCTGCTTGCGGGGCTCCACGGGTTCGGGTGTCACACCTCCAGAGTACGTCGGGCCGCGACCGTGCATGATGTGAGCATGAGCAACCGCACCTATCGCATCAGTGAAATCGTCGGCACGTCCACAGAAGGCGTCAGCGAAGCCGTCGACAACGGCATCGAGCGCGCTGGCAAGACCCTGCGTCATCTCGACTGGTTCGAGGTCACCAACATCCGCGGGCAGATCACCGACACCGAGGTCTC
>JAKFCR010000026.1:0-2295 GCA_036676545.1 Aeromicrobium sp.
AAGAAGAACGCGCTGATCGCTGAGCCTTCGCGCAGGTCCTTGTTGGGTATGCGAGCCATCTCGCCGGAGATCTTGACCAGTGCCGACGACAGCGTCGACGGACGCCCTGTCAGGTAGGCCCCGGAACGGTCGGCGCTGAGCTCGCGATAGCGCGACAGTGCGCGGGTCAGCAGGAAGCTGACGAAGTAGACGACGAGGCTGACGGCCAGGACAACAAGGAACGGGACACCGTTGCCGTCACGATTGCGACCGCCGCCGAAGTACATGCCCCAGCGCGTGATGAAGCCCGCCAGCAGACCGAGCGACGATGCCACCGTCATGACCGAGACGTCGCGATTGGCAATGTGCGCGAGCTCATGGGCGAGGACGCCTTCGAGCTCGTCGGCATCGAGTCGCTGCATGATGCCGGTCGTGACACATACGGCGGAGTGGTTCGGCGTACGACCCGCTGCGAACGCGTTGGGCATGTCGGTGACCGAGATCGCCACCTTGGGCTTCGGCATGTCGGCGAGTGAGCAGAGGCGGTCGATCATGGCGTGCAGCTCGGGCGCCTGCTCCGGAGCAACCACCTTGGCGCCCATCGACTTCAGCGCGAGAGTGTCAGAGAAGAACCACTGACCCCAAGCCATGCCGAGCGTGATGATCAGGCCGAGCGCGATGCTGTTGGTCTGGGTGATCAGAAGCGCGCCGAACGCGACGTAGAGCGCGCCCAGGCCGAGTCCGACACCACCCATGCGCAGGGTCAGGCCGCGGTCACTGCGAAAGCGCGTACGTGCCACGACTCAGTTCGCTCCGTCGGTCTTGTTGCCGTCGGTCAGCTCGTCCATCTGGCGGCTGACCTCCGGGCCGTCGAGCGCAGCATCGAAACGACGTGAAGCTGCGGCGTTCGCGCTCTCACCCGGCTTGCTGATGAGGCCCTCTCGTACGAGCTCGTCGACAGCGTCGGCTGCGGCTTCGAGCTCGCGGGTACGACGCTCAGCCGCCTCCATCGCCTGACCGACATCGCCGGCAGCCGAGGTGATGCCCTTGCTCGCATCGTTCATACCGGCCTGGGCGCTGGCTGCGGTGTGACGAGCCGCGAGGGTGTCCTTGCGCGCTCGGAAGTCCTCGACGTCGTGCTCCATTTTCCGCGCCGAGTCGTGAAGCTTGTCTTCCTCGGCCTTCAGGTCGGCGTGGCGCTCCGAGAGCTCAGCGGCAGCCTTCTCAAGAGACACCTTGCGAGCCAGGATCGTACGAGCCTCGTCGTCATTGCCCTGACTGACGGCCTGACGGGCCTGGTCATCGAGCTGTGACATCTGCTGATTGAGAGCTGCGAGCTGCAGTTCGACGCGCTTGCGGCTGGTCGCAACGTCCGCGACCGCACGGCGTACCTGCTGCAACAGCGTCGCCTGGGTGCGGTAGGTCTGGTCGAGCTTGTCCTTGAGGTCCTCGAGGTCGTTGCCCCTGAAACGCCATGCCCTAAACATCCTGGACAACCGCGAACCGATGCTCATGCGTTCCAGCGTACGGGGTAGCGTGTCGCGGGTGGTAGACGAGACTGAGGCTGGCAAAGGGCGCGCAACACCGAGCCGCAAAGAGGCAGAAGCGGCCCGCAAGGCGCGTCTGAAGACCCCTGTTTCGCGCAAGGACCAGATGAAGCGTGAGCGTGCGGCCCGCGAGGAGCTCCGCGCCAAGCAGCGCGAGGCTCTGAAGTCCGGTGACGAGAAGTACCTCCCGGCACGCGAGCGCGGACCCGTACGCGGATTCGCCCGCGACTTCGTCGATCGCCGCCGCAACATCGGCGAGCTGCTGATTCCGTTCCTGTTCGTGATCCTCGTGTTCCTGTTCATTGCCGGAGCCTCAGGTCGTCCCGAGCTGACCAACTACGCGACGACGCTCGTCTATCCGTTGGTCATCATCGGCGTGGTGGCCGACGTCATCGTCCTGTCGCGCTCACTCCGCAAGGAGCTCAAGGCCCGGTTCCAGCCTGACGAGACCAAGGGCACGGTCGCGTACGCGATCCTGCGGAGCATGCAGCTACGCCGTATGCGCCTGCCCAAGCCTCAGCTCAAGCACGGCGACCCCATGAAGGCGAAGTACTAGTCCTCAGCGTGGAGCGACATCGGGCCGTAGATCTCGTTCTCGCCGTCGAACAGGCGCACCTGGTCGACTCCGTCCGAGACCAGGTCTCCGAAGGCTTCGCCGATCCACGACTCGGCATCGCCGCGGCTCTCGAAGGCTTCTGACCAGCGCATGACGTCTCCTGCGGCGGTCTCCAGCGTCCAGGTCCAGGTCATCAGCTCTCCTTGGTCGACG
>JAKFCR010000027.1:0-6105 GCA_036676545.1 Aeromicrobium sp.
CTGGGGCTCAACCTGTTCAGCCAGGGCATCGACCCGCAGATCGACTTCAGCGACATCGACGGCATCCGCCGCACGGTCGAGTACTGCAACGAGCTGCCCGTTCCGGAGCGCCACCCGTACGGTGGCGACCTGGTCTACACGGCGTTCTCGGGCTCGCACCAGGATGCGATCAAGAAGGGTCTGGAGGCGCTGGCGAAGGATGCGGCCGACGCCGGTCAGCCGGTGGATGACGTGGCCTGGGCCGTGCCGTACCTGCCGATCGACCCCAAGGACGTCGGTCGTACGTACGAAGCCGTGATCCGCGTCAACAGCCAGTCCGGCAAGGGCGGTGTCGCGTACATCCTCAAGAACGACCATCACCTGGACCTGCCGCGACGCCTGCAGATCGAGTTCAGTCGCGTCGTGCAGGAGCTCACCGAGGGTGAGGCCGGCGAGATCGAGCCGAACGAGATCTGGTCTGCGTTCCAGCGTGAATACATCGATCGCGTCGAACCGTACGAGTTCCAGAGCTTCAGCTCGGTGACGGCCGAGGACGGACGTGACCAGCAGGTCGTTGACCTGCGCGTACGCGGTGAGGTGCGGTCGTTCAAGGGCGAGGGCAATGGCCCGGTCGCGGCGTTCATCGATGGCATGCGCCAAGCGGGTGCCGACATCCAGGTCCTCGACTACTCCGAGCACGCGCTGTCGAAGGGTGGCGACTCGAAAGCGGCCGCGTACGTCGAGTGCAGCGTCGCGGGCGAAACTGTCTGGGGAGTCGGCATCGACGCCAACATCGTGAAGGCTTCGCTGCGGGCAGTGGTGTCAGCCGCCAATCGTGCGGTCGGGACTGCCGTCCCGGACTGACGGGGTGTACCGGCCGGTACAGTCGGTTGCGTTACGATTCAGTCACGACCCGAACGATAGTTCGGTTTGACGGAGGAGGGGTTCGTGGCGCGCATCATCAATCAGGTGGCCGTATTCGGTCTGGGCAAGGTCGGCGAGCTCGTGGCCGTCATGCTGGGGGAGTCCGGCTTCAAGGTCATCGGATATGACGCCGCACCACGTGAGGATCTCGGGTTCGAAGTGCGTCCGCTGGACGTACGTGACGGTCTGAGCGAGGCGCTGCGCGGAGTCGACGCCGTGATCTCATGCCTGCCTTACAGCCTCAACGTCGCCGTCGCCGAAGCCGCCGCCGAAGCTGGCGTGCACTACTTCGACCTCACCGAGGACGTTCCGACAACCAACCGTGTCATCGAGCTGGCCGATGGTGCCAAGGTCGCCTTCGCGCCACAGTGCGGTCTCGCGCCGGGTCTGATCGGCATCATTGGTGCCTCGATCGCCAAGACCTTCGACGAGATCCGCTCGATCGAGCTCAAGGTCGGCGCGCTGCCGCAGAACCCGACGGGTCTGCTCGGCTACGCCATCAACTGGTCGCCCGAGGGTGTCGTCAACGAGTACCTCAACGACTGTGAAGTGCTCCGCTCCGGCCACCGCCAGATGGTGCCGGCGATGACCGAGAAGGAGCGCGTCTTCATCGGCGGCATAGAGCTCGAAGCGGCGCTGACCTCCGGCGGCCTCGGCACGATGTGCCAGACGTACGAAGGTGCGGTCCATCGACTCGACTACAAGACGTTGCGCTATCCCGGGCACTTCGACCAGATGCACTTCCTGTTCGACGAGCTCAACCTGCGTGACCAGCCTGAGCTGGTCGGCAAGATGCTGGTCGACTCCAAGCCGCCGGTGAGCGACGACATCGTCTACATCCACGCCGCGGTCGAGGGTGTGAAAGCCGGTCAGCCGTTCCGCGAGAACTACGTACGCGGCTACAAACCCCTCGACATCTCCGGCCGCATCTGGCGCGCCATCTCGTGGACCACGGCCGCTTCCGCAGTCAGCGTCGTCGAGCTGGTCGCCGATGGTGTCCTCCCGGGCGCGGGGTTCATCAAGCAAGAAGACATCACGCTCGAGCAGCTCTACTCGACACAGGCAGGCCGGCATTTCGCCGAGCAGGGACGGATCTGACATGACTGACATCGCAACCCGTACGAAGGACATTCTTGGGCGCCTCGGCGCTGAGCTGCCGGCCGACGGCGACCTGATCTGTCGCTCGCCGATCGACGGCAGCGAGATCGGCCGCCTCAAGTCGCACACGCCGGACGAGGTGTCCGACATCATCGGACGCGCGCAGTCTGCGTTCGAGCAGTGGCGCACCGTGCCGGCTCCCGTACGCGGCCAGTTCGTACGCGAGCTCGGCGAGCTGCTGCGCGAGCACAAGGAAGATCTCGGCGCTCTGGTCTCGATCGAGGCTGGCAAGATCGTCTCGGAGGGCCTCGGTGAGGTCCAGGAAATGATCGACATCTGCGATCTCGCCGTCGGCCTGTCGCGCCAGTTGCACGGCCTGACGATCGCCACCGAGCGTCCCGGTCACCGGATGATGGAGCAGTGGCACCCGCTGGGCGTCATCGGCGTCATCTCCGCCTTCAACTTCCCGGTCGCCGTTTGGTCCTGGAACGCCGCACTCGCGTTCGTCTGTGGCGACGCGGTCGTCTGGAAGCCGTCCGAGAAGACACTGCTCACCGCTGTCGGTTGTCAGGCGCTCGCCGCCGAAGCCGGCCGTCGCGCAGGCGTACCCGATGGTTTGTCTGCGCTGCTGATCGGCGATCGTACGGTCGGCGAGCTCATGGTCGACGACCGTCGCGTGGCACTCGTCTCGGCAACGGGTTCGACCCGTATGGGCAAGGAGGTCGCGCCTCGCGTGGCTGCCCGCCTCGGACGTACGCTCCTCGAGCTCGGCGGCAACAACGCCGCGATCGTCGCTCCGTCCGCGGACCTCGACCTCGCCGTGCGCGGCATCGTGTTCTCCGCCGTCGGCACCGCCGGTCAGCGCTGCACGTCGCTGCGCCGCATCATCGTCCACGAATCGATCAAGGATGAGCTCGTGGCTGGCCTCAAGGCCGCGTACGAGACCCTCCCGATCGGTTCACCGTTGGAGTCGTCGACGCTGGTCGGCCCGCTGGTCGACGAGCAGGCGTTCACGGCATTTGGCGCTGCGGTTGCGCAGGCGCAGTCGGACGGCGGCGACCTGGTCACGGGAGGCACCCGCTCTGAGAGTGACGGTGGCTTCTACGTTCACCCCGCGATCATCGACATGCCCAAGCAGACCGAGATCGTGAAGGCTGAGACGTTCGCGCCGCTTCTGTACGTGCTGACCTACTCGGACTTCGACGAGGCACTCGCCCTGCATAACGACGTGGCCCAGGGCCTGTCGTCGTCGATCTTCACTCTCAACGTCCGCGAGGCCGAGACGTTCGTGTCGGTAGTCGGCTCGGACTGCGGTATCGCCAACGTCAACATCGGTCCCTCGGGAGCCGAGATCGGCGGAGCGTTCGGCGGCGAGAAGGAGACCGGCGGCGGTCGCGAGTCGGGCTCGGACGCCTGGCGCGCGTACATGCGTCGGTCGACCAACACGGTGAACTACTCGACCGAGCTGCCCCTTGCGCAGGGCGTCGAGTTTGTCTGAGCCGAGGCCGCCCGCGGCCGAGCGCGAAGACATGCCAGCGAAGCGTGAGCGTGGTGCGGCGAAGCCGCTACGCTGCGAGGTCGTCTGAGGATTCCGACACGCTCGAGGGGAGAAATGATGGCCAGGGAAATTCAAGTCACGTTTGATTGCGCTGACCCGGCCGCACTTGCGGCGTTCTGGGCTGAGGTGCTCGGCTATGTCGTTCAGGGTCCGCCGGAGGAGTTCCGCACCTGGGAAGCGGCGTTCGACGCGTGGGGCGTTCCACCCGAGGAGCGCGACTCCCGTTCGGCGATAATCGACCCCGACGGCAAGGGGCCGCGGATCTACATCCAGCGGGTGCCGGAGGGCAAGACGGCCAAGAATCGTGTCCACCTCGACGTACGCGCTGCGCCCGGGCTGGAGGGCGACGAGCGCATGGCGGCACTCTCTGCTGAAGCCGAGCGACTCAAGGCTCTGGGAGCGACCGAGATGTACCGCTTCGAGGCCAACGCCGTGGATGGGGGAATGATCGCGATGCAGGACCCCGAGGGCAACGAGTTCTGCCTCGACTAGCGGTTCTCCTTGCGCCAGACGATCTTGAGCCCTGACCAGTCGGTGTCGATCGCGGCGACCTTCACGTCGACCAGGCCAAGTTCGAGCGCAGCATCACGGATCGCGTTCTCGTCGACGTTGCTGACGTGACCTGCGGCTTTGCGTGGCCATGCCACCCAGATCGATCCGGCCGGGAAGATCCACTCACCCCACGTGGCGAAGTCGATCTGCGCCTGCTCGCGTACGAAGACCAACGCCACGTCGGTCGGTCCAGGTTCGACGAGCTCAACATCCTCGAGCGGTTCGGCGAACGCCCAGTCAGGCGCGGAATCGACGACGACCAGTCGCACACCCGGCTTGATGCCGAGCTTCTTGAGCTGCGGCGTACCGGAATATCCCGCGGTCATGGCACGAGCATAGGCGCGGCGCGTGCGGGTTTCGTCCTCCCTGCACGGCACAATGAGGGGGTGAGTCTCTACCGCGACGCCGGCATCGTGCTGCGCGTACACAAGCTCGGCGAAGCAGACCGCATCATCACGCTGCTGACCCGCGAACGCGGTCTCGTACGCGCTGTGGCCAAGGGCATCCGCAAGACGACCTCACGCTTCGGCGGCCGGCTCGAGCCGTTCATGCACGTCGAGCTCCAGCTCGCCGAAGGGCGCTCGCTCGACATCATCACGCAGGTCGAGACCGTCAACGCGTTCGCCAAGGACCTTGGTGCCGACTACGCCGCCTACACCGCCGGCACGGCGATGCTCGAGACCGCTGAGCGTCTCGTGCAGGAGGACGGCGAGCCCGCGATCCAGCAGTTCCAGCTGCTCACCGGGGCGCTGCATGCGCTGACCGAGGGTCGTATGACGCCCAGCCTGATCCTCGACTCCTACCAGCTGCGGGCACTCTCGATCGCCGGCTACGCACCGACTTTCGACGGCTGTGCGCGATGCGGCGCCGAAGGCCCGCACCGCAACTTCAACCCCGCCTCGGGTGGCATGTTGTGCGATGACTGCCGAGTTGCCGGCTCGGCCGCTCCATCGCCGTTCACGGTCACCCTGCTCGCTGGTCTGCTCAGCGGTGACTGGGAGACGGTTGCGACCTCTGACGACCGCACTCGCCGCGAGGCGAGCGGCATCGTCAGCGCCTACCTCTCGTGGCACCTTGAGCGAGGCCTCCGATCGCTGAGCCACGTCGATCGATGATCGAGCCCACACCGCACCCCTCGGGTGCCAAACCGCCTGCCATCCCTGTCGAGCAGGTGCCCAAGCACGTGGCGATCGTCATGGACGGCAACGGTCGCTGGGCCAAGGCCCGGGGCTTGCCGCGTACGGCTGGTCACGAGATGGGCGAAGCCGCACTGTTCGACGTCGTCGAAGGTGCGATCGAGGTGGGCGTGAAGGCCGTGTCGGCCTACGCGTTCTCGACCGAGAACTGGAAGCGCTCGCCTGACGAGGTGCGCTTCCTGATGGGCTTCAACCGCGATGTCATCCGGCGGCGTCGCGACTCGATGCATGAGCTCGGCGTGCGCGTCCGCTGGGCCGGTCGTCGCCCCAGGTTGTGGCGCAGCGTCATCAAGGAGCTCGAGGTCGCTGAGGAGATGACCAAGCACAACAAGGTCCTCACCCTCACGATGTGCGTCAATTACGGCGGTCGTGCGGAGATCGCCGACGCCGCTGCTGCTCTCGCGCGCGATGTCGCGGCCGGCAAGGTCAATCCGGACAAGGTCACCGAGCGGACGTTCGCTCGCTATCTCGATGAGCCGGACATGGAAGATGTCGACCTGTTCTGGCGGACGTCAGGGGAGCAGCGTACGTCGAACTTCCTGCTGTGGCAGTCGGCGTACGCGGAGATGGTTTTCTCCGACATTGCCTGGCCTGATGTTGACCGGCGCGCGCTGTGGGCTGCGATCGAGGAGTACGCAGCCCGCAACCGCCGCTACGGCTCGGCCTAGATCAGTCTGCGGAAAGCAGTTTCAGAGCGCCCTTGGCGAAGGCGACGACCCGCTCGGGCGGGTACGCATCCGGCTCGGTGATGAGCTTGGCCGCCAGGCCCTCGGCCATCGCCAGCACGGCCACTGCCGC
>JAKFCR010000028.1:0-16235 GCA_036676545.1 Aeromicrobium sp.
TACTACGTGGAGTCCCTCACAGACGAGATGGAAGCCGAGATCCTTCGGATCATGGCGCTGATCGAAGATGCCGGTGGAATGTACGAGGCAGTTGGCGCAGGCTTGGTTCAGCACATGATCGGACGGTCCGCTCTCGCCGCACAGGATCTCATCGAGTCAGGCGCGGAAAAGATCGTCGGAGTCAACTGCTACGAGACGGACGAATCCGAAGCGCTAGCGCCTGAGCCCTATCGTGCCGATCCCGAGGCAATGCAGCAGCACGTTGACTCATTCCGCAAATTCAAGGCGGAGCGAAGCAATGACTCGGTCCGCAGGGCACTTGACTCCCTCAATCGAGCTGCCGACAGCACGAGTGACAACATCTTTGTCGAAGTCGTCAACAGTGCCGAGCAGGGCGTCACCCACGGCGAGATCGTCGAAGCCTTGCGGGACCGTCTGGGATTCGGCCATCCCCTGATCGTCGCCTGAGCACGTTGGAACCCAACCTGGCGGCGCAGGCAGCCAGCCGCGTCAAACTGCTGGCCAAAGGCAACCGCGCCGACTTGGCACGAGCGCTCACCATCCTGAGCTACGGCGACGATCGGACTGACGCGCTCGCGGGACAGCTGGCTCTCAGCGCTGCACCTGGCCGGGTAATCAGCATCACCGGTCCACCCGGAGCAGGAAAGTCAACGCTGGTTTCTGCAATGCTCACGGCGCTGCGCCAACGCGGAGTGCCAGTGGCAGTCCTCGCGATCGACCCTTCGAGCCCCCTCACCGGAGGCGGAATACTTGGCGATCGAATCAGGATGGAAAGTCACACGGATGACCTAGGGGTGTTCGTCCGGTCGCTCGGGGCTCGCAACCACGGCGACGGTATCGCAGACAACCTGCCCGCCATGATCGATGCAATGGCCATCGCTGGCTGGCCGTTGGTGCTCGTGGAGACAGTCGGAGTTGGACAGTCGGAGACTGGCGTGTTCAAGCTCGCCGATCTCTCCATCCTCGTGAGCGTTCCTGGTCTGGGCGACGACGTCCAGGCGATGAAGGCAGGCGTTCTCGAGCTGGCCGACATTCATGTAGTCAACAAGAGTGATCTGCCCGGGGCCGACATTGTCGCTCGCCAGCTCAAGGGGATGCTCAGGCTGCGCCGTGTCGGCGGCGCACAACCGCCGGTCTTGACGACCGACGCGACGACTGGACAAGGAGTCGATGAGTTGCTGGACGCGATCGAGGAGATCGGCTTCGGCGAGCGAGCGGGCGGCCGTCGTGCTCGGGTCGAGGCCCAGATCGAGTCCCGAGTTCACCGCGCCGTCAAGAGCGAGCTTGCCGATGCACTCCGGCAATGCAGTACGTCGATCAGCCGGGCCGCAGATGGTGAGATCCATATCCAGGCCGTTGCCCAAGATGTGACGAGCCGGATTGCTGACGGGCTCAAGTCATCCAAATACGCTAGCGACTTGGACCTCGAAACTGACTCACGCGATACCTGATTGGTCCGACACTCCTGCTGCCCGCGGAGGACTAGCCTCGAGGCATGAGACTCCCTCGTTCGGCGCACGAAGACCAGAACTGGCGCATAGCCGAGATCGCGCCGGACTTCGAGGTCGAAGACGTATGGGCCCTCCCTGTGCACGGCGGCCCGGATGACTTCCCGCTGCTGCTCGAGGTCATGACTCGCCTGAGCTCCGACGGCAGCCCTTCGCGGCTCAGCCGAGCACTGTTCGGCATCCGCTACAAGCTCGGCGAGTGGTTCGGCTGGGACGAGGACGACAAGCTGCCGATCCCCGGCGACAACGCGACCTCCCTTGTCGGCCGACTACCCGCAGATCTGCGCGGAACGACCGACGGGTTCGATTCCGGTTCGCTCCCGTTCGACCCGCTCTACCGAACGGATCGCGAGTCGGCCGCCGAGATCTCCAACAAGACGGTGCACGCGATGATGCATCTCGGCTGGGTCGACAAGGGGCACGGCGACAACCAGGGCCAGATGGCGGTACTGGTGAAGCCGCGGGGCCGCTTCGGCAAGGTCTACATGGACCTCATCAAGCCGTTCCGCTACCTGATCGTCTATCCCGCGCTCATGAGCCAGATCGAACGAGCCTGGGACAAGCGGGACCGGCAAGACTCCTCGTCATCAGCCGAGTGATCACACAGGAGTCGCTGCCGTCCGAGCGTTGGCGAGCGCCCATTCGAGTGCCCGGTCAGCGACTTCCTCCCAGCCTTCTCCCGCAACCATCAGGTGGGGTCGGCCTTCATACGTCTCGTGTTCCGTGATGGTGCCCTCGCCCTTGTAGTGCTTGGCATTCGAGGCCTGCACCGAGTTCGGCATGATGTGGTCCTCGGAACCGGACAGGAACAGCAGCGGAGCGCGGTTCGGGTTCTTGAAGTCCACCCAGGCGTCCTGGTGGCCCGGCTTGAAGTTGGCCAGGACCGAGTCGAACAGGACTCGTCCTGATGCGGGGATGTGATAGCGCTCGTAGAACGCGAGCGACTCCTCATCTGTGTACGTGTTGGTAAACGCGTACTTCCACTGCTCGGCGTCGAACCCGACGGCCTTGTGATGGTTTGCAGGGTTCTTGAGCACGGGGAACACCGAGTGCAGCTGGGTCCATGGCGTCACACGCACGCCTTCGGTGGGTGCGGAGTTCAGTGCCACGCCCGCGCAGCCATAGCCGTGGTCCAGCAAGACCTGCATGAACGCGCCGCCAGCCGAGTGCCCCATCAAGATCGGCGTGGTGTCGAGCGTGTCGAGGAACCCCTCGAGGTGGCTGATGATTGCCTCGATCGTAAGGTCTGCGATCGGCGTCGGGTCGGCGCGCAGGGCCTCGACCTCAACCTCGAATCCCGGGTATGCCGGCGTGTGCACGGTGAAGCCCTTGGCTTCGTACCGAGCCTTCCAGTGCTCCCAGGATCGAGGAGTCACCCAGAAGCCGTGAACGAGGACGATCGAGTCGGGTGCTGATGCGTTCATGTGTGCCTGCTTCCTGAAGTCGTCCCCCGGAGATGCATCAAGCGTTTCATCGGGGCCGGTACACGGCTTTCCTGTACGTGCACGGCTCTTGCTCCTGCGTGCACCGAGCCGGAACACTTGTCTTGTGCTCGTTGTGGACACCGCTGTCGTGCCACGCCGCGATCGGTTGGGCCTCGCGGTGGAGTCGATCACGAGTGCAGCACACGCGACGACATTCACCTCCCGGGCCGAACCCGGTCGTGTGCACCTCGCGATGAACGCATGGCAGTTCGCTGGGGTGGAGGTAGTCGACGCCTCATGCTCGGCACACATCCTGCGACGTACCGGCGCGCCGGGCAGCGACGAAGAGCCCGCCCTTCTGCTCACGTACGGACTCAAAGGCGTGGGGGTGCACAGCCAGCCCGGCCGTCAGGTTGCCGTAAAGCCTTCGACCTTTTGGGCGACCGATCTGTCGATGCCCTATGACCACCGCATTACCGACACCCGAACGCTCACCGCGAAGCTGACGCGAGAGGCGCTCGGAATGCCAATAGAACACATCCGGCCAGCCCTCGAACACCTGCACAAAAGCCCTCTTGCTTCGCTGTTCACCAACCACGTGCGGGAAGTACGACGCGTTGCGGGCCAGGTGGACGAGACCGCTGCTTCGCATCTCGGTACGTCAACGCTTTCCCTGGCTCGGGCGCTGTTGGCCAGCGTGGCCCCGGACAGTCGCGCAGGCCGAGATGCATTGGCGGATGCTCTCATTCTTCGAGTGCGGGCGTTCGTACGTCAGCACCTCTCGGACCCTGGGCTCAACGCCCACAGCATCGCTGCTGCGCACTTCGTGTCCGTGCGGCACCTCTATAAGGTCTGCGCCGCCAACGGACTGCGTCTGGAGCAATGGATCATCGAAGAGCGCCTCGCCCGCGCCGCCGAGGACCTGTCACGCCGCCCGTCGGGTGTCACGGTGGGTGAGATCGCGCATCGATGGGGCTTCGTCAGCGCGGCACATTTCGCCACTCGATTCCGCGGGGCGTACGGGGTCTCGCCGCGCGAGTGGCAGGCGATCAACCAGCCTCCGGCAACCGACGGCCGCTGAACCTCGCGTGCATCAGCGCATCCGCCAGTAACCTGAACCCACCATCCTCACTGCTGTCGTCCGTCCAACCCGTGGAGCCACCTTGACTGACTCTGACTCAACTGCCGTGCCGTTCTCACGCCAGGAGACGACGTTCCTCTCGCACGGCACGAAATGCGCTGCTGCGGTGTTCCGGCCAGACTCCGCACAGTCCGCACCTCCCGTGATCGTGATGGCGCACGGGTTCGGTTCGCCGCGAGCACTGCGCTTGTACGCATACGCCGAACGCTTTGCGGCTGCTGGTTACGCCGTCGTTGTCTTCGACTATCGAGGTTTCGGTGAGAGCGAAGGCGAGCCTCGACAGCTTCTCGACGTGTCGATGCAGCATGACGACTGGAGAGCCGCACTGGCTTTCGCGCGGTCACTGGAGGGTGTCGACTCCGGGAGGGTCGTCGCATGGGGCACATCGTTCGGCGGTGGTCACGTACTTGCCGTTGCAGGACGGGGCGAAGAGCTTGCGGCTGTCATCGCACAGGTGCCGCACGTGAGTGGACCGCACGCAGTGAGAGCCACCGGGTTCGCGGCCTCGGCGCGCATCGCCCCATACGCGATTCGCGACCAGATCAACGCCCTTCTCGGACGATCGCCGGTTTACGTGCCGTTGGTCGGCCGACCCGGAGACCTCGGGATCATGACGACCCCTGACGCACTCCCAGGGCTTGAGCAACTGATCACCGACTCCCACATCAACGCTGACGACTACCGGCAGGACGTAGCCGCGCGGATCGGTCTGAAGATCGGCATGTATTCGCCAACTCGCGTGGTGGGCAAGATCAAGTGCCCGACGCTGGTCCAGATTGCCAAGAACGATGCCATCACACCCCGGTCTGTCGCGGAGAAGGCCGCCAGCAAGATCAAGCAGTCGACCGTCAAGGTCTACGACTGCAGCCACTTCGACCCGTACGTCGACCCCACATTCCCGCAGGTGATCAGCGACCAGCTCGCCTTCCTCAGGGAGCACGTACCGGCTTGATTCGCGAAGAAGTGATGGAGCCCCCGACAGGAGTCGAACCCGCGACATTCTCATTACAAGTGAGACGCTCTACCAACTGAGCTACAGGGGCGTGGACCATCAGGTCCGGAGACCATCGTAGTGGAGGCTGCGAACCACTCGCGCGGCATACTGTCTAGGTGCCAGAACCGTTCGACAGACTCCTCAAGTCCACCGCCGATCTCGACACTCCCTTCGCTGTCGTCGACGAGCCGGCGCTGTGGACCAACGCCGACGATCTCGTACGCCGAGCAGCTGGTGTGCCGATCAGAGTCGCCAGCAAGTCCGTACGCGTACGGTCGATCATCGACCGCACCCTGGCCCGCGAGGGCTTCGCCGGTGTCATGTCCTACTCGCTCGCCGAGTCCAACTGGCTCGTCGACAACGGCATCGACGACATCCTGCTGGCCTACCCGACGACCAGCGCATCAGCGCTCACAGCACTGGTCGCCGACGACCGCAAGCGGGCAGCGATCACCGTCATGGTCGACAGCGTCCAGTCCCTCGACCACATCGACAGCCTGCTCGGCGCCGACCACCCCGCGATCCGGGTCTGCATCGACATCGACTCCTCGCTCAAGATCGGACCGGTGCACCTCGGCGTACGTCGCTCCCCCGTGCACTCGGCCGACGCTGCCGGCACGCTGGCGAAGGCGATCGAGGGCCGCAGGGGCTTCGACCTCGTCGGCGTGATGTTCTACGACGCGCAGATCGCCGGACTGCCTGACAGCTCAGCCGCCGTACGACTCGTGAAGAAGCGTTCCAACGCCGATCTGCTCGAGCGCCGCAGCAAGGTCATCGCTGCTGTCAGCGAGCACGCCAAGCTTGAGATCATCAACGCCGGTGGCACCGGCAGTCTCGAGGTGACCGGTGCCGATCCCGCGATCACCGAGCTGACCGCGGGCTCCGGTCTGTTCGTGCCGACACTGTTCGACGGGTACGACGCCTTTGAGGCGCGCCCCGCTGCGTACTTCGTGCTCACTGTTGTCCGCAAGCCCGAGCCGGACATCGCGACCTTGTTCGCCGGTGGCTACATCGCGTCCGGTCCGACCAACAAGAACCGCCAGCCCGCTCCGACTTGGCCCGAGGGCCTCAAGGCCATCAGTACCGAGGGTGCCGGCGAGGTCCAGAGCCCGGTCAAGGGCAAAGCCGCTCGTGACCTGAACATCGGCGATCGCGTCGTGATGCGATACGCCAAGGCCGGCGAAATGTGTGAACGCTTCAACGAGATCGCGATCGTCGCAGCCGACGGAAGTGTCGAACGCGTACCGACCTATCGCGGAGAGGGCAAGAACTTCGGATGACTGAGACCTGGACCAACTGGGGCCGCAGCGTCGAGACCCACCCCGAACGCATCGCACACCCGGCATCGACCGCCGAGGTGTCTGCACTCGTACGTGAGGCTGCCGCGGCCGGCATCAAGATCAAAGCCGTCGGCGCCAGCCACTCCTTCACCGCAATCGCGGCAACCGACGGAATCCTGCTGCGCCTCGACCGGATGAACAAGATCATCAGCCACGACCCGGTAACCCAGCGCGTACGCGTGCAGGCCGGCATCTCGCTGCACGAGCTCAACCCACAGCTCAACGCCATGGGGCTCGCACTGCCGAACCTCGGCGACGTCGACCCACAGTCGGTGGCCGGCGCTGTCTCGACCGGAACCCACGGCACCGGCGACAAGCTGTTCGGCATCTCCAAAACGGTCGTCGGCGTACAGCTCGTCACCGGCGATGGCGAGGTGCTTGAGATCGACGAGACGCATGCCTGGTTCGGCGCATCACGGGTCACCCTCGGCGCGCTCGGCATCCTGACCGAGGTCACGCTGCAGTGTGTACCCGCCTTCCTGCTGCACGCCCGCGAGGAGCCAATGGCGCTGCACGAGGTGCTCGAGGGCATCGACGAGCTGGTCGGCGACAACGACCACTTCGAGTTCTACTGGTTCCCGCACACCGAGAAGGCGCTGATCAAGCGCAACAACCGCGTACCCGACGGCACCGAGCGCAAACCGATCGGACGCTTCAAGCACTGGCTCGACGACGAGTTCCTGAGCAACACGGCCTTCAACGGCATCAACCGCGTCGTCGCCCGTCAGCGCAGCTGGATCCCGAGGGTCAACAACCTCGCAGCGTCGATGCTCAGCGCTCGCGAGTACGTCGACGACTCATACAACGTGTTCGTCTCGCCGCGGTCCGTGCGGTTCCGCGAGTCCGAGTTCGCGATGCCCCGCGAGGCACTCGGCGACGTCCTTGGCGAGCTGAAGAAGTGGTTCGATGCCGGTCACGAGAAGATCTCGTTCCCGATCGAGGTTCGCTTCACCGCTGCCGACGATGTCTGGATGTCGACGGGTCACGAACGCGACAACGTCTACGTGGCCGTGCACCAGTACGTACGCAGCGACTACACCGACTACTTCGCCGCCGCCCAGGACATCTTCACCTCATACGAGGGGCGGCCGCACTGGGGCAAGATCCACACGCTCGACTCGTCCTACTTTGCGCAGCGCTATGCGAAGTTCAACGACTTCGTGGCGATCCGCGATCAGCTCGACCCGCAGCGGACGTTCAGCAACGACTACCTCGACCGCGTCCTGGGCTAGGCAGGTACCGAGATTTGGATGATCCTGCACCACGCGGTGCTGGATCTTGGTGCAGCTTGATCCAGATCTCGGGGACTAGGCCCTTGCCTGCGCGATCGCGTACAGGGCGATTCCTGCGGCGACGCCAGCGTTGAGCGACTCGAGGCCGGTCGACATCGGGATCGAGACGAGCTCGTCGCAGGTCTCGCCGACCAGACGCGACAGGCCTTTGCCTTCGCTGCCGATGACCACAACGACAGGTCCGTCGATCATCTGCGAGTCGGGCAGCACGACGTCACCATCGGCGGCCAGGCCGATGACCATCATCCCCTGCTCCTGGAACGCCTTGAGCTGACGAGTCAGGTTGGTGACGCGGGCGACCGGTACGCGTGCAGCTGCGCCGGCGGACGTCTTCCATGCCGAGGCGGTGATGTGCGCGGCGCGACGCTCGGGGATGACGACCCCGTGGGCTCCGAAACCGGAAGCCGAACGGATGACAGCACCCAGGTTGCGGGGATCGGTGACGCCGTCGAGCATCACGATCAGCGCTCGCTCGCCCTTCTCGGCCGCGAGACCGAGGAACGTCGCGGGATCGGCGTACTCGTAGGCGTTGAGCTTGGCGGCGATGCCCTGGTGAACGGCGCCACCCGTGAGCTTGTCGAGCTCGATGCGGCCGATCTCCAGCAGGCTGATGTGCTGCTCGGCAGCGAGCTTGAAGATCTCGCGGATGCGGTCGTCGCGCTCGGTGCCCTCGGCGACGTACAGCGCGTGGATCGGCACGGTCGCACGCAGCAGCTCGACCACCGGGTTGCGTCCAGCGACCCACTCGGCGGCATCGCCGGTCTTGCGCTTGGGACGCGCGGCCTCGCGCTTCTGAGTCGCGTTCTTCATCTTGTAGATCTTGTGGTTGGGACGGTCCTCGGCGCGTGGGGTCGGGCCCTTGCCCTCGAGCCCCTGGCGACGGCGTCCGCCTGATCCGGCTGTGGGGTTGCCCTTGCCGGTCTTCTTGATTGCGCCCTTGCGCTTGCTGTTGCCCGGCATGTCAGTCACCCTTCACGGACCAGCGCGCACCCTGCGGCGTGTCCTCGATGTCGATGCCGGCAGCCGTGAGCTGGTCGCGAACTCGGTCCGCGGCAGCGAAGTCCTTGTTGGCCCGCGCCTCCTGGCGCTGCTCAAGCAGCCCGCCCACGAGGGAGTCGATCACCTGCGCGTACGCAGCATCGTCACCCCCACGATCCCACGTGGAGGACAAGGGATCCAAACCGAGAACGTCGAGCATCGCTCGCGATGAGGCCAACGCCACGCTGATGGCCGCCGAGTCGCCGCCGCCGAGGAGCTTGTTGCCGCCTGCGATGACCGACTGCAGGACCGCCAGTGCGGCAGGGACGGCCAGGTCATCGTCCATCGCCTTGGCAAAGTCGGCTGGAATCTCACCCAGCTCGCCAGGACCCACCAGCTCGGCGGCACGGCGTACGAATCCCTCGATCCGGGCAAACGCCGTGGCAGCTTCGCTCAGCGACTCCTCGGAGAACTCGACGATCGAGCGGTAGTGCGATGCTGCGAGGTAGTAGCGCAGGTCGATCGGTCGTACGCGTTTGACGACCTCGCTGACGAGCAACGTGTTGCCGACCGACTTGCTCATCTTGGAGCCCGACAGGTTGAGCATCGCGTTGTGCATCCAGTTGCGTGCGAACTTCTGACCGGCCGCAGTCGACTGGGCCAGCTCGTTCTCGTGGTGCGGGAAGCGCAGGTCGAGACCGCCGCCGTGGATGTCGAACTCATGACCGAGGTACTTCGCCGCCATCGCGGAGCACTCGAGGTGCCAGCCCGGACGGCCGCGTCCCCAGGGAGTCGGCCAGGACGCGGACTCGGGGTCGCCTTCCTTGTGGCCCTTCCAGAGCGCAAAGTCGCGAGCGTCGCGCTTGCCCTCGGGTGGAGCGTCCTCGGCTGCCTGCATGTCGTCGATCTTCTGGTTCGACAGCTCGCCATAGGCGGGCCACGACCGTACGTCGAAGTAGACGTCGCCCGAGCCGTCCTCAGCGGCGTACGCATGGCCGCGCTCGATCAGCGTCTGCATCATCTCGATCATCTCGGGCACCACGCCGGTGGCGCGAGGCTCGTACGTCGGCGGTATGCAGCCGAGCACTTCGTATGCTGCGTGCAGCGCGCGCTCGTTCTCATAGGCCACGGCGAACCAGGGACGATCCTGCTCGACCCCCTTGGCGAGGATCTTGTCGTCGATGTCGGTGACGTTCGCGACGATCGTGACACCAAGCCCGGAGTGCTCAAGCCAGCGGCGGAGGACGTCGAAGACGACCTCCTTGCGGATGTGGCCGATGTGCGGCGGGCCCTGCACGGTGAGGCCGCAGTGGTAGATCGAGACCTCGCCCGGATGCACGAGATCCAGCTCGCGGACCTGTCGCGTTGCGGTGTCGAAGAGCTGGAATGGCACGGGTCAACCCTATCGGTTCCACATACACACTCCTGCCTCGCTCGCGGCGATCGGCTCTATCACTTCAGCCCCACGGGTCTCGTGTGTCACATACGATGGATCGATGATCTCTCGGGTTCGTCTCGCCGTGGCAGCGGCGCTCTGCATGACTGCATTGCCGTTCAGCCCAGCCAGCGCGGCGACGACCGCACTGACGCGATGGTCGACCGGCGACTTCACCACGTGGACGAGCACGACGGTGAAGTACGACGATCCCTACGCCTCCGGTGGAACCAAGACCTATAGCGCTCGCATGTGGACCTCGTCCTGGAAGTCGACCGGGTTCAACGCACGAACGTTGATCCCGTCGTGGAACATCACCGCGCCGAGCGGCACCTGGGCACGCATTGACGTTCGAGTGAAGTCCGGGTCGACCACGGGAAGCTGGGACACGATCGCCAACTGGGGCTACGGCCTCGCCGGCATCCACCGCACATCGCTGAGTGCCCAAACTGACGACCTGGCCCGCGTGAACGTCGACACCGTCGCGGCCAACAGCGGCAAGACATTCACCTCATGGCAGCTGCGCGTACGGCTGATGCGGCCCTCCAGCACTACGTACCCGACCCTGAAATCCGTGACGGGTGTCGCGGCGACGTACGGCACGCGCAGCCAGCCCACATCGACCACCACGATGACAGCGAGCAAGACACTCGGCGTTCCGTCGTACTCGCAGATGATTCACCAGGGCGAATACCCTCAATGGGGAGGCGGCGGCGAGGCATGGTGCTCGCCGACCTCGACAGCGATGGTGCTGCGCTACTTCGGCTCAGGTCCCAAGGCCGCCGATTACGCGTGGGCCACCGACAAGGGCTACTCGAACGGCTTCGTCGATCACGCCGCGCGCTACACGTACGACTACCGCTACGAGGGCACCGGCAACTGGCCATTCAACACTGCGTACGCGGGGCGATACGGTCTCGACGCGTTCGTAACTCGACTGACCAACTTGCGTGGAGCAGAGGCCTACATCAAGGCAGGCATCCCGCTCGTTGCGTCAATCGCGTTCGGCAAGGGAGAACTCGCTGGATCGCCGATCTCATCGACCCCCGGCCACCTGCTCGTCGTTGTCGGCTTCACAGCTGGTGGCAACGTGATCGTCAACGATCCGGCGGGCTCGAAGAACTCCACGGTCCGCCGTACTTACAACCGCGCGCAGTTCGAGAAGGCGTGGCTCGGTGGCAGCGGAGGCGTCGTCTATGTCATCCGTCCCACCAGCAAGGCACTCCCCGCCGATTCTGCGCACTTGTGAGTCCTACGTGATCGAGATCTGGGCGCGCGGATAACCTGTGGCTCCGTCCGGAAGGACACCGGCGACCTCCGCGGTCTGCGGCTCGCCCTTGCGGTTGGTCGCACGCGCTTCGATCGTGTGGTCACCTCGGGTCGCGTCCCACTGAAAAGCCCACTGCACCCAGGTGTCGATGTTGGGTACCTTCGCAAGCCTCGCCTCCTGCCAGGGCCCACCGTCAACCCGGACCTCGACCGCGCTGATGCCGACCTGCTGCTGCCACGCGACACCGGCGACCATCACCGTCCCGGCTTCAGCCGAACCCCGTGGCAGATCGATACGTGCCTGCGTCTTGATGGGCCCGAGCGGGCTCCATCCCCGCTGGGTCCAGTAGGCCTCGAAGTCCTGGAACCTGGTCACCTCCCACTCGGTGACCCACTTCGTGGCGGAGACATATCCGTACAGTCCGGGCACGACCTGGCGCACCGGGAAGCCGTGTGAGATCGGCAGCGGCTCACCATTCATCGTCAGAGCCAGCAAAGCGTCCCGACCATCCATCAACGCCTCGAGGGGTGTGCCGCAGTTCCAGCCGTCCTCCGATGTCGAAAGCAGCGCGTCCGCACCAGACTGAATGCCAACCTCGTCGAGGATGTCCTTGATCGGTACGCCGCTCCAGGAGGTGTTGCCGATCAGGTCGCCGCCGACCGGGTTGGAGACGCAGCAGAGCGTGATCCATGCGTCCTTGAGGCCGCGGTCCAGAAGATCTTGGTACGTGAGCGTCATCTCGCGGTCGACCATTCCGTGGATTCGCAGCTCCCACGTGTTGGGGTCGATCAGCGGCGGCGACAGTGCGGTGTCGATGCGATAGAACTCGTCGTTCGGGGTGAGCCAGCGCGGCTGATCCTTTGCGCCGAAGTCGACGCCCGCTGGCACCGCAACACCTCGCGTCGGCAGCTGCAACGACTCCCGAACCCGCTCGATCTCCTGGCGGCGTCGGCGCCTCGATCCGAGCAGCTCCCCGGCACCACCGAGAACGACAGTTGCGACCACCACCATGCCGGCGGTGCGGATGAACGACCGACGCCCCTCGTCGGATGCCACGTCGCTCCGGTGCAGCAGCTTGAGCACACCGACGGCAACTCCTCCTGCCACCACGCACACGACGACACCGCCGCCGAATGCATACGGGCGCCCGATCATCGCTGCCGCTGCTGCGACGACGAGGGCGGTTGTGAGAGCCAGCGACCACGACCGACGCGCATCCCACCACACCCCCGCGAGTCCACCCAGCAGCAGGATTGCCACGAGGACTGAACCAATCGCGAGTGGCTTGTCCAACGTGCCGACCACGCTGATGATGCCTTCCGCGATCCCGCCTGGCGTCAGCTTGATGACGGTCTGGCCGAGCGCCAGCACCGGCGACTCACGAAGGTTGAAGAGTGCAGCGAGCGCCTCGCTCACGGCCACCGCGGCGGCAGCAGCGAGGATTCCGCTCGCAAAGCCTCGGCGTGGAGTCACGGCTCCATTGTCGCCGCCACATCCACACCCCGCTTGGCGTACGGCATGATCGACGTGTGAGTTCCCCTCGGATCGGCGTTGGCACCGACGTACACAAGCTCGTGCCGGGTCGTACGCTCTGGCTCGCCGGACTCGAATGGCCAGACGAGGATCACGGACTTGAGGGGCACTCCGACGGAGACTGCGTCGCTCACGCCATCGTCGATGCCGTCCTCGGCGCCGCTGGCCTGGGAGACATCGGCAGCCATTTCGGCAGCGCCGAGCCCGAATGGGCCGACGCTGCCGGGACCGACTTCATGCGCGAGACCGCCCGACGCGTTCGCTCCGCGCGCTGGAGCATCGGCAACGTCTCGGTGCAGGCGATCGGCAACCGACCCAAGATCTCGACCAAGCGCGAGCAAGCCGAGAGGGTGCTCAGCGATGCAATCGGTGCGCCGGTGTCACTCTCGGCGACGACGACTGACGGTCTCGGGCTGACTGGCCGCGGCGAAGGCATCGCCGCGATTGCCACCGCAATCCTGTTCAAAGTCTGAGAACGACAAAGCCCCCGACTCGAAAGTCGAGGGCTTCGTACGTTGGTGCTTTGGGTCAGGAAGCGAGAACTTCGTCGAGACGAATCTCGGCCTTGTCCTCGTTGGTCTTCTCAGCGAGCGCAAGCTCGGAGACCAGGATCTGACGCGCCTTTGCCAGCATGCGCTTCTCACCGGCGGACAGTCCGCGCTCGTGATCGCGGCGCCACAGATCGCGTACGACCTCGGCAACCTTGAGGACATCACCGGAGTGAAGCTTCTCGAGGTTGGCCTTGTAGCGGCGCGACCAGTTGGTGGGCTCTTCGACGTGCTCGGCACGCAGCACGTCGAACACGCGCTCCAGACCTGCCAGGTCGACGACATCGCGAACGCCGACCAAGTCAACGTTGCGGGCCGGGACGCGGACGATCAGGTCAGTCTGGGAAACAATCCGGAGTACCAGGTAATCGTGGTCCTCGCCCTTGATCTGTCGGGTTTCGATGTCTTCGATGACTGCAGCACCGTGGTTTGGGTAAACAACGGTTTCGCCGACAGTAAAAGTCATAGAGAACGTACCTTTCCTAGGTGACAAGGATAACATGCGCCGCCGACGGCGCCCGGGGCCGATTCTTGGTATGGGGGCCGTAGCAGACGCTGTTGCCGGAGGTCAAAGTCACCTTTTCGAAGTCGCTCCGATACGATCGGCGCGACGACTTTGGATCGATGTCCGACCAACCGAAAGCAGGCAACCGGTGAGCTCCGTACGACGTCGCCTCGCGGCCACATTCGCCGCTACGACACTCCTGGCCCTCAGCGCCTGCGGCTTTGAAGCCCAGACCAACCAGCAGTACCAAGCCGCCGTCGGCGCCAACGTGCATGGCGATGTCGACGTGCTCAACGCGCTGCTCGTGGCGAACGAGGACGGCTCGGCCACAGTCTCCGCCGGCTTCGTCAACAAGACTGGTGACGAGCAGGGTCTGTCCAACGTGACAGTCACGACCCTTGACGGCAGCGAGCTGCCCGTACGCGGTCTGCGTTCGTTGCTGCCGCTTCCCGTCAACCAGCTCGCAACGCTCGGAGGAGCCTCCGACGCCGGCGGCTTCAAGGTCACCGAAGGTGCCGAAGCGGGCTACTACGTCAAGGCGACGTTCAGCTTCACCGACTCCGCCCCTGTCACGATCGAGATACCTGTGGTCACCCGTACTGTCGACTACGACAAGGTCACCGGCGGGACCCCCGGCGGCGAGCCCGAAGCCGATGCGACCGAAGAGACCGAAGAAGCCGCTCACTAGGAGTAGCCTCCCCGAATGCGCGTCATTCGGGGGTTCGTTGCTGTTGTCGCCGTCCTGGTCGCCGCATCGTGCGGCCGCGAGGCTCCACTTCCACCGGATGATCCGCCGAGTGTTGAGCTAGAAGACGCCGTGTTCGTTCTCAATCCGGATGGGACGGCGACCCTGTCGGCCAAGGTGGTCAACGGCACCGACAGCTCTCTCACGATGCCGGGCTATCCCGAGGCTTCGTTCGGATCAGACCAGGACCTTCTGAACGTTCGCTCCTACGATCCCGGCGTGCGATTCCCGGCCGTGAAGTCTACGACCCTCGGTCATGAGGATGAGGTGCTAATCCGCCTGGCGGAGGCGCCTCCGGTCGGCGCCAGGGTGTCCCTCGTACTCAACCTCAGCCCGGATGAGGTCGCCATCACCGAGGTCGCCGCGAATGTTCCTGTTGTCGAGCGCACGATCGACCACAACTCGATCCTTGGAGTCGAGCCCAGCAAGTTGATCACCATCGAGGACGGCAAGATCTTCGTGATCCCCGGACAAAAGGAGGCGCTGGTTGACGGCAGCGTCGTCAGCAGCATCAGAGACATGGCCTACGAGCTT
Organism: Aeromicrobium sp.; assembly: GCA_036676545.1. GTDB lineage: Bacteria > Actinomycetota > Actinomycetes > Propionibacteriales > Nocardioidaceae > Aeromicrobium. The sequence goes on from JAKFCR010000028.1 coordinate 15,269, forward strand.
CCCACCGCGAACGATGAGCAGGGCAATCTGGTCAAGTACCGCCACCACACAGCAACTGGCGGACCGTACGGAATCATTGCCGAGAAGGGCAAGAGCGTCAGAATCAGCTCCCCGCCATACACAGTCCCTGAGGGCGAGAACATGGGTGACTTCGACTACTTCGACGCCAAGGACCTCACGATCGGCGAGAAGATCACGGTGAACATCCCGTTCCAGTCCGGCGATGTCATCGCCACGTTCACCGTCGTTCGGGGCTGACCACAACGGGCCTCAACCACGGCGTACGCGGTGAGGCCCGAGGGTGCTGCAGAGGTTGGTCTAGGTGAGCTGGCCCTGGCCTGTCACGAGGTAGACGACGCGACGCGCCATCGACACAGCGTGATCGCCGATGCGCTCGTAGTAGCGACCCAGCAGTGCCAGGTCGATCGCCGGCTCGACACCGTGCTGCCATTCGACGCTGAGGACCGCGCGAAGCAGTTCGCGGCGCAGCTTGTCCATCTCGTCGTCCTCGGCCTCAAGCTCGGCCGCAGCCTTGACGTCGCGGTTGGCGACGATGCGAGAAGCCGAGTCGATCATCGAGTCGGCAACTGCGGCCATGGATGAGATCGTCGGATGCAACTTGACCGGCACCGCCGAGTCGGGCATACGACGCCTGGCGACCTTGGCAACGTGAACGGACAGATCGCCCATCCGCTGAAGGTCGGTAAGCATGCGCAGGGTCGCGACGAGCTGGCGGAGGTCGGTGGCAACCGGCTGCTGGGTTGCCAGCAGGAGGAGCGCGCGCTCCTCGATCATCTCGGTGGCCTCGTCGATGTCCTTGTCGCCGGCGATGACTGCTTCGGCGACGGTTCCGTCGGCCTCAAGCAGCGCGCGCGTGGATTCCGCGACCGCCTTGCGTACGGAGCCCGTGAGGCTCACCAAGTCGTCGACGATGGCATCTAGCTGTTCGTAATACTGATCTCGCATG
>JAKFCR010000029.1:0-12799 GCA_036676545.1 Aeromicrobium sp.
CGCGGAAACCACCGACAAGGAAGACGACACCGATGACTGACCAGACGTACGACGTGACGATCTCGCGATACTTCGACGCTTCGCCGGAGCTCGTCTACCGCGCCTTCACCGATCCCGAGCAGCTCTCGCAGTGGTTCGGACCACTGATGTTCACGGTTCCCCTCAACACCGTCTCGATCGATGCCTCCGTCGGCGGCCACTGGCGGATGACGATGGTCGGCAAGGACGACCCCGACTGGCGGGCGCCCATCGATGCGACGTTCACCGAAGTCGTCGAGAACCGACTGCTGGTCGGATACGAAGTCGCCCAGGGTTTCCCTGGGCTCGAGGACGGTACCCGCATGACGCTGTCGATCGAGCTCATACCGGAAGGCGAGGGCACTCGCCTCGAGATCAACCAAGGCCCGATGCCCGAAGAGATGCGCGAGAACAGCGCCGTCGGCTGGAACCAAGCCCTCTACAAGCTCGACGCCCTGCTCGCCACACCAGCAAAGTTCCGCAACAGCCCGACCGAAGGAGAAGCATCATGACAACCGTTACCCCGTTCCTCTGGTTCAACGACAACGCCGGCGAAGCCATCGAGCGCTACCAAAAGGTGTTCCCGGACGCCGAGGTCGTCGACGAGTCGCGTATGCCCGACGGCAAGCTGTTCATCGCGACCATCCGCCTGCAGGGCCAGGAGCTCGTTCTCATGAACGGCGGACCTGACCACAAGCTGACCGAAGCGTTCTCGCTCTCGGTTGGCGTGGAGACTCAGCAGGAGGTCGACGAGATCTCCGACGGCCTGATCGAGGGCGGCGGATACCAGGACTCCTGCGGCTGGCTCAAGGACGCGTTCGGACTGTCTTGGCAGGTCGTACCGTCAATCCTCGGCAAGCTCATGAGTGACCCGGATCCCGAGAAGGCCGGCCGAACTCAGGCCGCCATGATGCAGATGAAGCGCCTCAGCGTCCAGGGCCTGCAGGACGCGTACGACGGCAAGTCCTAAGTCACACACTTTCAAGTCGCGGGTCGGACACATCTCGCCAACAGTGGAGGGATGAGCCCGACCCGCAGTCTTGTGACCGGAGCCACCGGCTATGTCGGTGGCCGACTCGTCCCCGAGCTCGTGCGAGCAGGGCACGACGTACGCGTGATGGTGCGCGACGAGCGCAAGGCGCGCGCCCACGAGTGGGCAGCTGACGTCGAGATCTTGCAGGGTGACGCCTCCGACGAGTTCGACGTACGATCCGCCCTCGAGGATGTCGACGTCGCCTACTACCTGCTGCACTCGATCGGCACGGGCGGCGACTTCGGCAACACCGAGCGCGAGATGGCGCAGACCTTCGCCAGCGAGGCGAAGCGAGCGGGAGTGCAGCGCATCGTCTATCTCGGCGGCATGATCCCCGAGGGCGAGGAGCTCTCAGAGCACCTCGCCTCACGCAAGGAGGTCGGCGACGTCCTGCTCGCCTCGGGCGTCCCCACCGCCGTGCTCCAGGCGGGAGTCGTCATCGGATCGGGGTCCGCGTCATTCGAGATGCTGCGCTACCTCACCGAGCGGCTCCCGGTCATGGTCACGCCCAAGTGGGTCCACACCCGCATCCAGCCAATCGCGATCCGGGACGTGCTGCGCTACCTCGTCGGCTGCGCCGAGCTGCCGCACGACGTCAATCGCCGTTTCGACATCGGTGGTCCTGACGTCCTGACCTACTTCGACATGATGCAGCGCTACGCCTCGGTCGCCGGGCTGCCCAAGCGGCGTGTGCTGCCAGTGCCTGTGCTGAGCCCCGGCCTGTCGAGCCACTGGGTCGGGCTGATCACTCCCGTGCCGGCGAGCCTGGCCCGCCCCCTCGTCGAGTCGCTTCGGAACGAGGTGGTTGCCGCCGAGCACGACATCGCGTCGTACGTTCCTGATCCCCCCGACGGCCTGATCGACTTCGACCGGGCAGTCGAGCTCGCGCTCACCAAGATCCAGAACCTCGACGTACCGACCTCGTGGTCATCGGCCGCGACAGCCGGCGCCCCTGCCGAGGGCCTGCCGACCGACCCGGACTGGGCGGGGGGCTCGCTCTACAAGGACGAGCGCACGCGCGAGGTCGACGCGAGCCCTGCTCACCTGTGGCAGGTCATCGAGGGCATCGGCGGTCAAAACGGGTGGTACTCGTGGGCGCTCGCCTGGTGGGTGCGCGGTCTGCTCGACCGCATGGTCGGCGGCCCCGGGCTGCGGCGCGGCCGCCGCAACCCCAAGGACCTGGCCGTCGGTGACGCGCTCGACTTCTGGCGGGTCGAGGAGAGCGATGATCACTCCTTCGTACGTCTTCGGGCCGAGATGCGACTCCCGGGACTGGCGTGGCTGGAGCTGGAGGTCGGGTCGACCGACGGCGGCACGACGACGTTCCACCACCGGGCACTGTTCCATCCACACGGACTGCTCGGACATCTGTACTGGTGGTCGGTCTATCCGTTCCACGGCATCATCTTCGGGTCGATGCAGAAGAACATCGCCAAGGCTGCCGAGGTCCTGGAGGACTAGTCGGCGATGACCGATTCGACCGGTGTGCCCACGACAACCGTGCGCGTGACGGTGCAGAGGCGATCGTGCGACTGAGCGACTGCCCGAGGCAGAATCTCCTTCGCATGGTCGCCGTCGGCGCCCTCCGGGAACGTCAGATCGAACGTCACCTGGATGTCGGTCAGCCGGTTGCCGAGGTCATCGCGGATCTTGTCGGCCCGGATCGAGAGGTCGAACGACGACGGTTCGACGCGCTTGCCGACCAGGTAGTCCACGTCGATTGCGCTGCACCCGGCGATGGCCACGAGCAGCAGCTCGACCGGAGTGAAGTCCGCATCCTTGCCCTCGCCGAAGTCGAGCGTTCCGCCACGTACGTTGGTGGCTCTGAACGTCGCCTTGCCAGTGCGGCTCAGCTCGACAGATCGTTCGGTGTCAGCAGTCATACCTCGACGCTAGCGCGTGAGACCAGCTGCCGCTCGGGCGTGATGGCGACCTCGCGGGACCACCATCGGCGTACCGCTCACGGGGTCCGGTACGACTTCGCAGTCCAGGCCGTACACCGTGGTGATGACCTCTGCCGTCACGACATCGTTCGGTGCACCCTCGGCGATGATCGCGCCGTCCTTCATCGCGATGATGTGGTCGGCGTACCGGCACGCAAGGTTGAGGTCGTGCAGGACGATCACGATGGTCTTGCCGCTATGCCGGTTCAGATCGGTCAGCAGGTCGAGCAGCTCCACCTGGTGGTTGATGTCGAGGAACGTCGTCGGCTCGTCGAGCAGCAGCAGGTCAGTGTCCTGGGCGAGTGCCATCGCGACCCATACGCGCTGTCGCTGTCCGCCGGAGAGCTCGGAGATGTTGCGATAAGCGAGGTCGGCCGTGCCGGTCGCCTCCAATGCAGCACTGACCGCGATGTCGTCTTCCGCAGTCCACCGACGGAACCAGCCCTGGTGCGGATAGCGGCCTCGGCCCACGAGGTCGCTCACGGTGATGCCGTCCGGTGCAACCGGCGACTGCGGCAGCAAGCCGAGCACCTTGGCGACGTCGACGCTTCGCAGGTCGTGGATCGACTTGCCGTCGAGGATGACATCGCCACCTCGCGGCTTCAGCAGGCGTGCAAGACCGCGCAGCAGGGTGGATTTGCCGCAGGCGTTTGCCCCGACGATCACCGTGATGGCACCGTCGACGATGTCGACGTCCAGGTCGCTGACGATGTCCTTCTCCGCATATCCAAGCGACAGCTTGCTGCCGCGGAGCTCGTGACTGGTCATCCGCCACGTCCTTCCTTGTTGACGGTGACGAGGAGCCAAATGAGGTACGGCGCCCCGATCAGGCCGGTGACGACTCCGGTGGGCAGGTCGACCGGCAACACCTGGTGCGAGACGAGGTCCGCGCCCAGCGTGATGATCGCGCCCACACAGCCTGCCGCCACGATTCCGCCGGCGGTTCGGCCGACGAGGCGTTGGGCGATCGGGCCGGCGATCAAGGCGACGAACATGATCGGTCCTGCCACGGCGACGGCGAACCCGACCAGGACGATCGAGGCACCCAGGAGTCCCAGTCTGTTGAGCTCCACCCGAGCACCCAGGGCCTTGGCCGTGTCGTCTCCCAGCTCCAACGCCCGCAGCGAGCGTTCGAGGCCGACGATGACGGGCAGGAGCACGGCCAGCCCCACCAGCAGGGTCCGGAGCTCGCCCGAGCCGGCCTGACCCACGCTGCCGACGAGCCAGGTCATGGCTTCTCGAGCCTCGTGGATGCTGGCATGGGAGACGATGTAGCCGATCAGCGACACCATCAGCTGAGTGATGCCGATGCCGATCAGGATGAAGCGGTAGCCCGTGATCCCATCACGCCAGGCGAGCAGGTAGATCATCCCGGCGCTCAGCAGGGCTCCCACCAGTGCAGAGCCCGAGATGAGCGTGCTCGACGCATCGAACAGCACGATGGCGGACACGGCGAAGAAGCTCGCACCCGAGGAGATGCCGACGAAGTCAGGCGATGCCAACGGATTGCCGAGCACCCGCTGGAACAGCTGCCCCGAGACACCCAGGGCCACTCCCACCGCGAGGCCCGCGAGCGCCGTGGGGAGCCTCAGGTCGCGGACGATGAAATCGACGGACGGGTTGTCCCGCAGGTGCAGCACCGATGCGAGCACGTCAGGAGCCGACACGGCATAGCTGCCGACCATCATGCTGATCACGAACAGGACGAACGCGACCACCGCCAGCAAAGTGGTGATGACGTACGCACGCCGGTTGCGAACCGCCCGTGCGGAGCGGATGCGGCGCGGGGTGTCGAGGAGATCAGTCATCACAGCTCCGCGAGGTTGCGATAGCGGACGAGGGCGATGAATGCCGGGGCGCCGAGCACGCCGAGGACGACGCCAACCTGGAGCTCTCCGGGCGACACGATGACTCGGCCGATGATGTCGGCGACCAGCAGCACGACCGGAGTGAGAACCATCGAGTAGGGCAGGATCCAGCGGTAGTCGGGCCCACACAGCATGCGGGCGACGTGAGGCACGACCAGTCCGACGAACACGATCGGTCCGCATGCAGCCGTGGCAGCTCCGCAGAGGATGGCCACGACGACGAACATCATGATCCGACTCAGGCGGACCCGCTGGCCCAGTGCCTCGGCGAGGTCATCACCCAGCGCGAGACCGTTGAGCGCGCGGCCCGTACCGAGCGCCAGCACGATGCCGATCGCGATGAAGGGGGCGGTCTGGGCGAGGACTGAGAAGTAGCGGCCGGCCAGCGATCCGACCTGCCAGAACCGCAGCTCGTTGAGCGCCTCGACGTTGGTCATGATGATGGCCGACGTGACGGATGTCAGGACCGCAGAGACGGCAGCTCCGGCCAGTGCGAGCTTGACCGGGGTGGCGCCTTCGCGCCCGAACGAGGCGATGGCGTACACGACAACCGTGGCGAAGCCAGCGCCGGCGAACGCGAACCAGACGTACACACTGATGCTCTGTGTGCCCAGAACCATGATCCCGAAGACGATGAAGGCCGCGGCTCCGGCGTTGATGCCCATGATGCCGGGATCGGCGAGGGGATTGCGGGTGACGCCCTGCAAGATCGCACCGCTGAGGCCGAGTGCAGCGCCCGCGAAGATCCCGATCAAAGTGCGGGGGACGCGGATCTCTCGAATGACCGTCTCGGCCGCCGAATTGGGATCGAAGTCGAGGAACGCCTTGAGGATCGTCCCCGGCCCGACGCCGCGAGCCCCCAAGGTGATGCTGAAGAAGCAGACGACGGCAAGAACACCGACGAGGATCGTCAGGCCGACGGCGAGACCGACCGCGGGGCGTGCCCCGAGGTCGGCCTCAACCGTTGCCTTGCGATCTATCACCCTCATGCGAGGTCGGCGTCAGCCTTCTCGATGGCTGCCGTCAGCTGCTTGAGCTGAGCGGCGTACTCGCCATACGTGTGCATCCAGTAGGCCGGCCACGGGACGTACGCCTTGGCCTTGGCAGCCTTGATCGAGTCCCACGTCGGCTGCTTCTCGCCGGTCTTGAGGGTCGTGTCATACGCGCGGTCGTCGATCAGCAGGAGATCGGGCTGGTACTTGTCAGCGTTCTCCCAGCTGAGGTTCTCCCAGTAGGGGAAGCCCTTGTCCGGGTTGTCCGGGTTGAGGACATCGAGACCCCAGCGCTGGAAGTCGAGCAGCTCGGGAGCGTATTTCGGGACGGCGACGTAGAGCAGGTCGTCGGCCGGCGAGACAGCGGCCACGCTGAGTCCGGGCTTGTCGGCCACGGCCTTCTTGAAGTCGACCAGGGCAGCCTGGAACGCCTTCTTGTCCGCGGCGATCTCCGGGTCGTCGACGTCAGCGCCGAGCGACTCGGCGAGGTCTTCATAGCCCTTGGCGAGCTTCTCGATCGACTCGCCCTGGGCGATGCCCACGACGGGTGCGAGCTTGGCGAGCTTCTTGCTGCTGGCCTTCACGCTGCCTTCGAGGCCGCTGTATGCCTTCTCGGCCGGCCACCAGTCGGCGACGATCAGATCAGGCTTGAGGGTGGCGGCCTTCTCGACGTCGATCTCGCCCCACGTCTCGCTGAGGATCGTGATGCCTTTGAGGTCGAGGTCCTTGAGGTTGGCGTCGTCCTTGATCGGACCGGTGGCGTAGATGCCGACCGGGCTGATGCCGAACGAGATCAGAGCGGCGGCTTCGGCGCCGCTGGCGATGATGCGCTTGGGGGTCTTGTCGAGCTTGACGGTCTCGCCGTTGCCCGACTTGAAGGACCAGGGTCCGTCACTCGCTTCGTCATCGGACGCGGAGGATCCGCAGGCTGCCATTGAGCCGGCCAGGAGGAGTGCGCCGAAGGCGGCTACGGCGCGGCGGCTGAATTGGGACACAGAACTACCCTTCGTTTGTGATGTACAAAGGTGATCCTAACTTAGGTATGCCTACCCTTGACCGTCGAATACATCACACCGCCCCGCCTCAGGTCGTACCCTCGATCCATCGACCCCCGGAGGTTCTCGTGACCAACTCACCCGGCTGGCAGCTCGCCACCGCCGTCGCCGACCACGACGAGGCAGCGCTCCTGACCTTGTTCGCCCCCGATGTCAGCTTCAAGGGCCTCACACCGGGCCGCGTATGGGAGGCCGACGACGCCAGCGGGGCCGTCGACATCATGCTCGGCAACTGGTTCGAGCCCCACGACCACATCGATGAGATCGTCACGCTCGAGGACGGCGACATGGTCGCCGACACCGCTCGGGTCTCGTACCGCTTCAACATGACCACACCCGACGGCCCACGCACTGCCGAACAGCAGGTGTTCTACCGCACCGAAGGCGAGCAGATCACGTACGCCCGTGTGCTGTGTTCAGGATTCCGCCCGCTCTAGCAGCAGATGCAGAAGGACCCGCGAGCTGAGCTCGCGGGTCCTTCTGTTGATTGCGTTGGCGAGTCAGCTCGCCTGGTTTCGACCTTCCTGGCGGCTTCGCCGCGGCACGCTCAACCTGCTTTCGCGCCGCGCCCCCTACGCCAGACCTTTCCCCGACACCTCACGTTTCGCACGCGTGGGGGGACCCCCAGCAGAGCTCGCTTGGCTCAAGCAAACTTCTCGCCGTTCTTGGCCTTGTCGAGCAGCAGCGCCGGCGGCTCGAAGCGCTCGCCGTACTTGGCGGCCAGCTCCTGAGCACGTTCGGTGAACGCCTCGACACCGATGCGACCGTCGGGCGCCTCGTAGCCGTTGATGTACTGCAGCGCGCCACCCAGCAGGGGCGGGAAGCCGATGCCGAAGATCGAGCCGATGTTGGCGTCAGGGACCGTACGGAGCACGCCCTCTTCGAGGCAGCGAACTGTGTCGAGCGACATCACGAATACGAGACGGTCCTTGAGGTCCTGGAAGTCAGGCTGCTCGGCAGCCACCGGGAACTTTTCGGCCAGACCAGGCCACAGGCCGGTCCGCTTGCCGTTCTCGTCGTACTCGAAGAAGCCCTTGCCGACCAGACGGCTGGAACGACCGAGGTCGATCATCGTGTCGATAACCGTCTCCGCCGGGAGCGCGTCCCAGGTGCCGCCTTCTTCCTCGACAGCCTGCTGGGAGGCGACGCGGATCTTCTTCATCAGCTCGAGGTTGAGCTCGTCGCTGAGCTGCAGCGGACCAGTCGGGTAGCCCGACTGGGTCGCGGCGCGGTCGATCGAGACCGGGCTGACGCCCTCGGTCAGCATGCCGAGGCCCTCGTTGACGAACTGACCGATCACGCGGCTGGTGAAGAAGCCACGGCTGTCGTTGACGACGATCGGCGTCTTCTTGATCGCCTGGACGTAGTCGAGCGCGTGAGCGATCGTCTTGTCGTTGGTCTTGGCGCCAGCGATGATCTCGACCAGCGGCATCTTGTCGACCGGCGAGAAGAAGTGGATCCCGATGAAGTCCTCGGGACGCTGCACGCCTTCGGCAAGCCCGGTGATCGGCAGTGTCGACGTGTTCGATCCGAGGAGAGCGTCAGCGTTGACGATCGGCTCAAGCTCGGCGAACACCGAGTGCTTGAGCTCGACCGACTCGAAGACGGCCTCCACGACGATGTCGCAGCCCTTGAGGTCGGCGTAGTCGGCGGTCGGGGTGATCAGGGCGAGGAAGGCGTCCTTCTTCTCCTGCGTGATGCGTCCCTTCGCGAGCTGCTTGTCGAGAAGCTTCTCGCTGTAGGCCTTGCCCTTCTCTGCGGCTTCGAGGCTGACGTCCTTGAGAACGACCTCCATGCCTGCCTTGGCGGACACGTACGCGATGCCGGCGCCCATCATGCCGGCGCCGAGAACGGCGACCTTGGTGAACTTCTTCTTCTCGATGCCTTCGGGGCGCGAACCGCCCGCGTTGATCGAGTTGAGGTCGAAGAAGAACGCCTGTGTCATGTTCTTGAACTGCTGGCCGACGACCAGCTCGACCAGGTAGCGCGACTCGATGCGGCTGGCCGTGTCGAAGTCGACCGAGGCGCCTTCGATGGCCGCGCTCAGGATGGCCTTCGGAGCGCGGTAGTCAGCACCCTTGACCTGCTTGCGCAGGTTGGCGGGGAAGGCTGGCAGGTTGGCAGCAAACGCCGGAGTCTTGGGCGATCCGCCGGGCATCTTGTAGCCCTTGGCATCCCACGGCTGGACCGCAGCGTCAGCGTTGTCCTTGTTGGCCTCGATCCAGGCTTTGGCGGCCGGAATGAGCTCGTCCTCCGCCGCGACGACCTCGTCGATCAGGCCGGTCTCCTTGGCCTGCGCAGGCTTGAAACGCGTGCCCTCGAGGACCACCTTGAGGAGAGCATCGGCGATTCCGAGCATGCGGACCGTACGGGTCACGCCGCCACCGCCCGGCAGGAGGCCGAGGGACGACTCGGGGAGGCCGATGTCGTAACGACCGTCAGCGGCAATGCGGTGGTGGCAGGCGAGAGCGATCTCGAGACCACCACCCAGTGCGGCGCCGTTGATGGCTGCGACCACAGGCTTGCCGCTCGTCTCGAGCTTGCGGAGCGTGGCCTTGATGCTCTCGACGTTCTCGAAGATGTCTTCTGCATCCTCCGGCTTCGCCTGGGTCATGAGCTTCAGGTCGCCGCCGGCAAAGAAGGTCTTCTTCGCAGAGGAGACGATGACACCCTTGACCGACTCCGGCTTGGCGGCAATGTCTGCCAAAAGCTGGTCGACGGCCTTGGCCATACCCTCACGGTAGGCCGGGGTCATGGTGTTGGCGCTCTGGTTGGGGTCGTCAAGGATCAGGTTGGCGAATCCATCGGCGAGCTCATAGCGGACTGCGTCAGTTGTGCTGGTCATGTGTGAAGTTCCTTAGATTCGTTCGACGATGGTCGCGATGCCCATGCCGCCGCCGACGCAGAGCGTCGCGAGGCCATAGCGCTGGTCACGGCGCTCGAGCTCGTCGATAAGGGTGCCGAGGATCATGGCGCCGGTCGCACCGAGCGGGTGGCCCATCGCGATGGCGCCACCGTTGACGTTGGTCTTCTCGTGCGGGAAGTCGAGGTCACGCATCAGGCGCATCGCCACGGCAGCAAAGGCCTCGTTGATCTCGAGCAGGTCGATGTCGTCGACCGTCAAGCCGGCCTTGTCGAGCGCCTTGCGGCAGGCGGGAGCCGGACCGGTCAACATGATGGTCGGGTCGGCGCCTGACACGGCGGCCGAGACGATGCGGGCACGAGGCGTGAGGCCGTGGCGCTTGCCGGCAGCCTCGCTGCCGATCGCAACGAGTGCAGCACCGTCGACGATGCCGGACGAGTTGCCGGCGTGGTGAACGTGGTTGATGCGCTCGACCTGGTGGTACTGCTCGAGTGCGACCGAGTCGAAGCCACCCATCTCGCCGATGGCGGCGAAGGAGGCGGGCAGACCGGCGAGGCTCTCAACAGTGGTGCCCTCGCGTACGAACTCGTCGTGGTCGAGGATCGTCAGGCCGTTCTCGTCCTTGACGGGGATGACCGACTTGTTGAAGTAGCCGTTGGCGATCGCCTTGGCTGCACGAGCCTGCGACTCGGCGGCGAACGTGTCGACGTCGGTACGGCTCCAGCCCTCGATCGTGGCGATGAGGTCGGCGCCAATACCCTGGGGCACGAAAGATGTGTCGAAGGCCGTACGGGGATCCATCGCCCAGGCGCCACCGTCGGAGCCCATCGGCACGCGGCTCATCGACTCGACACCACCGGCGAAGATCAGGTCTTCCCAGCCGGAGCGGATGCGGCCAGCGGCCTGGTTGACGGCCTCGAGGCCAGAGGCGCAGAAGCGGTTGAGCTGGACACCGGCGACGGTGTCGGGCAGACCGGCGTTCAGTGCTGCGGTCTTGGCGATGTCACCGCCCTGATCGGCAACAGGCGAGACGACACCGAGCACGACGTCGTCGACGCCATTCGGGTCGAGCGTCGGGTTGCGCTTCTGGATCTCATCGATGAGGCCGGTGATCAGGGTGATCGGCTTGACCTCGTGGAGTGATCCGGTCTTCTTGCCGCGACCACGCGGGGTGCGGATGGCGTCGTAGACGAATGCCTCAGTCATGAATGTGTCCTCGCAGTGAGAAAGGTGACTCGCCACTCCGTGATTCAAGAGCCGGTGTGACGTAAGAACGATTGTGACACCAACACTGTCATTGTCCAACCGTCGGGGGTTGTGGTGCTAGTCACGGCTAGTCTCAGCCCTATGAATCCGGCACCGGTCGAAACCCTGAGCGTCGAGCAGCTAGCCTCGCGCGTCGGGATGACGGTGCGCACGGTGCGTTTCTACGCCGGCCGCGGACTAATACCGCCGCCACGGCGTGAGGGCCGCAACGGCTACTACGGACCCGACCATCTCGCTCGCCTCGAGCTGGTTCGAGAGCTGCAGGCGCACGGGTTCACGCTGTCAGCGATCGAGGGATACCTCGAGAACATCCCGGGCGATGCCACCCCCGAACAGGTCGCCCTGCACCGCACCCTGCTCGCGCCCTGGATGCCAGATCTCCCCGAGACGGTCACCCGTCCAGAGCTGCTCAAGCGCACCGGACGCGAGCTCTCCGATGATGACCTCGAACTGCTGGTGGCGCTCGGCGTGATCGAGCCGACCCCGGTCGAAGACGTCTTCCAGGTCGCGCCGGCCCACCTTGCTGTTGGCGTCCAGTTCCTCGACGTCGGACTGCCCACCGAGGCCGCATTGGCCGCCCGTCGCATCATCACCGAGCACGGTCAGGCGATGGCGACTGAGCTCACCGAGCTGTTCCGTACGACGGTCTGGCCGCACCTGAAGTCATCAGGTCAGCCGCCGGAGGCGATCACCACGATGATCGAGCGGTTCAAGCCGCTGACGATCGCCGCGCTTGTGACGGCGTACGAGACCGCCGTCGACGAGGCCAAGCGCGAGACGATTCGACGCCGGAGCTGACCGATGCCGTTCGCGACCAACCCGCTTGATGGTGTGCGAACGTACGTCGAGGACTGGCCCGCAGATGGACCACCCGTCCTGGTCTACACCGGCCTTGGAGACCCGCTTGAGGACGCTCAGGACAATCCGCTGGTGCTCGCGCTGGCGCGAGATCATCACGTGTTCTTTGCCGACCATCGCGGTCACGGTCGTAGCGACAAACCTCACGAAGATTCCGCCTATTCACTGCCGACGAGGGTCTCCGACGTTGTCGCGGTGCTGGATCACTTCGGCCTCGACAGTGTTCACCTGCTCGGCTTCTCCTGGGGAGCGAGGCTGGGCTTCGCCCTCGGTGAGCATGCCTCCGAACGGATCCGGTCGCTGAGCCTGTGTGGCAACCAGCCCTATGCGTGGGACCCTCTGTGGCCGCCCGTTCCGCTGCTCACAGCTGCGCTCGACGCAGCCCAGGACGGCGGGATGGAAGCATTCGCCGTCTGCCTCGAGCAAGCGTTCGGTGAGAAGCTCCCGCCGACGGTGCGGGAGCGCGTCCTTGCCAACGACCCACTGGCCTTGGGTGCCGCTTGGCGGTCGGCTTTGGTCGAAGGAAAGGTGTCCTCCGACCTGTCGAAGTGGGACATACCGTGCCTCATCTACATGGCAGTCGGAGAGGACATGTTCGCCAACGCCGAGCGCGCCGCAGCCGAGATCCCGGGTGCCCGCTTCCTCGCGCTGGAGGACCACACGCACCTGTCGGCGCCCTATGAGGTCGACCAGGTGCTGCCGGCCGTACGCGCCCTGATCGCCGCCGCGGAGGGCTAGAGACCCATCCCGCGACCGATGATCTCCTTCATGATCTCGGTTGTGCCGCCGTAGATCGTCTGGATGCGGGTGTCGAGGTACGCCTTCGAGATCGGGTACTCGCTCATGTAGCCGTAGCCGCCGAACAGCTGCAGGCACTGGTCGACCGTCTTCTTCTGGAGCTCG
>JAKFCR010000030.1:0-6194 GCA_036676545.1 Aeromicrobium sp.
GATGGACAAGGATGGGCCGACTGACGTCCTGTCGTTCCCGATGGATGAGCTGACCCCGGGTCGTGACGACGAGGAGGCCCCCGAGGGCTACCTCGGCGACATCGCGCTGTGCCCGCAGGTTGCCGAGCAGCAGGCTCCCGCTGCAGGTCACACCACACAGGACGAGGTCAACCTCCTCACGGTGCACGGAATCCTGCACCTGCTCGGCTATGACCATGCCGAGCCGGCGGAGCACAAGGAGATGTTTGGCGTTCAGGGTCGACTGCTGCTCGAGTGGCAGCAAGCCGCCGACGGCGTGGACCCCGAGTCCTCGTGATGCTCCTGCCGATAGTCGTCTCAGCGATCCTGGCCGTCGTGGCCGGACTTCTCGTGAGCGTCGACGCAGCTCTCTCGGCGTTTTCCAAAGCTCGTGCCGAAGAGCTGGAAGATGAAGGCCGTCCAGGCGCAGCCCGCCTCGCGGAGATCCTCGAGGACCCCGCGCCCTATCTCAACTCCGTGCTGCTGCTGCGGGTGCTCGCCGAGACGTCGAGCATCGTTCTCGTCGCCCTCGTTGTCGCTGACGACATCGATGGTCTCTGGACGCGCTTCACGGTGGCAGTGGCCATCATGGTGGTCGTCAGCTTCGTGCTGATCGGCGTCGGCCCTCGTACGCTCGGCCGCCAGCACGCCGAGACGATCGCACTGAAGTCGACGATCCCGGTGCTCGTGATGACCAGGATGCTCGGCCCATTGCCCCATTTGCTGATCCTCCTCGGCAACGCCGTGACACCCGGCAAGGGCTTCAGTGAGGGCCCGTTCGCCTCCGAAGTCGAGGTCCGCGAGCTCGTTGACCTGGCGGCCGCGAGCTCGGTCATTGAGTCCGAAGAGGGCAAGATGATCCAGTCCGTCTTCGAGCTCGGCGACACGATCGTCCGCGAGGTGATGGTGCCGCGTACGGACCTCGTGTTCGTTGAGCAGCACAAGACTCTCCGCCAGGCGATGTCGCTGGCTCTGCGCAGCGGCTTCTCCCGTATGCCCGTCATCGACGAGAACCTCGACGACATCGTCGGCATGGCTTATCTCAAAGACATCACCAAGCGAGTGTTCGACAACCATGAGGCGGAGACGACCGAGCGAATCGAATCGCTCGCACGCCCGGTCCTGTACGTCCCGGACACCAAGCCGATCGACGATCTCCTCAAGGAGATGCAGGCGCAGCGCACCCACGTGGCGATCGTGGTCGACGAGTTCGGTGGCACGTCGGGCATGGTCACGATCGAGGACATCGTCGAGGAGATCGTCGGGGAGATCACCGACGAATACGACTCCGAGCCCGAGGAGAACGAGAAGCTTGCCGATGGCTCGTGGCGGCTCAGCTCCCGGTTCGAGGTCGATGACCTTGAGGACCTGTTCGACATACCGATCGAGGACGAAGACGTCGACTCCGTGGGCGGCCTGATGGCCAAGCACCTGGGCAAGGTGCCGATCCGAGGGAGTGTTGTCGAGGTCGAGGGCTTACGGTTTGAGGCCGAAGGTCCCACCGGTCGACGCAATCGCATCGGCCACGTGCTGGTCAGCCGGCTGGCGGAAGGAAATGACGATGGAGCTCAGTCCTGAGGACGCCAAGCTGATCACGCTGGCCCGCTCCTCGCGCGCCCGTACGAACGCTCAGCACGGTGCAGCCGTACGTGACCAGGACGGCCGTACCTACACGGCGGCCACCGTGGTCCTCCCGTCGCTCCGGTTCGACGCACTCGATCTCGCAGTCGCGATGGCAGTCTCGTCGGGCGCCAAGGGCATCGAGGCGGCAGCGCTGGTTGCTGATCGCCACCCTGAGCCGATCGTCGATGGCACCGCTGTACGCGACTTGTCCGGCCACGGCGTCAACGTCTACATCGCCGATCCCGAGGGCGACGTCATCCGGGTCAGCGTCACGTGAGCACTTTCCGCTCTGGATTCGCCTGTTTCGTCGGCCGACCCAACGCAGGCAAGTCGACGCTGACCAACGCGCTGGTCGGCGGCAAGATCGCAATCACGTCATCAAAGCCGCAGACGACGCGGCACGCAATTCGCGGCCTGGTGCATCGCGAGGACGGTCAGCTGGTCCTGATCGACACGCCTGGCCTGCACAAGCCGCACACCCTGCTCGGCCAGCGCCTCAACGCGCTCGTACGTACGACGTGGTCCGAGGTCGATACGATCGGCATGTGCCTGCCCGCCAACGAGTCGGTCGGCGAGGGCGACAAGTTCCTGATCCGCGAGCTGGCTCAGATCAGCCGCAAGCCGGTCTTCGCCATCGCCACCAAGACCGACCTGGTCAAGGGCGACAAGCTGCGCGATCACCTGCTCTCGATCCAGCAGGCCGGCGCTGACGCCGGGCTGCAGTGGAAAGAGATCATCCCGGTCTCGGCCGTCTCCGGCGAGCAGGTCGAGCTGTTGGCCGAGCTGCTCGTGGCGACGCTGCCCGAGGGTCCGGCGCTCTACCCCGAGGGTCAGCTGACCGACGAGCCCGAAGAGACGCTGATCGCCGAGATCATCCGCGAGGCCGCGCTCGAAGGCGTACGCGATGAGCTCCCGCACTCGATCGCCGTCGTGGTCGACGAGATGGTGCCTCGTGCTGACCGTCCCGCCGACAAGCCGATGATCGACGTACGTGTCAACGTCTACGTCGAGCGCGACAGCCAGAAGGGCATCATCATCGGCAAGCAGGGCTCGCGCCTCAAGGAGATCGGCTCCAACTCCCGCGCACAGATCGAGGCGATTCTCGGCACCCCGGTCTACCTCGACCTGCACGTCAAGGTCGCCAAGGAGTGGCAGCGCGATCCCAAGCAGCTGCGCAAGCTCGGCTTCTAGCGGACGCTGAACCCGCTTTCGCCCTTCGGATCCTCGTCCGTCACGTCGAGTGCATCGACGGTGGCGCGCGGCGGCCCACGCCGGGCCCACTCGATCATCGCCTCGACAGCTTCGCCGTGCCCTTCGAACGTGGCCTCCACGGCGCCATCGCGGCGATTGCTGACCCACCCGGCAACTCCCAGGCGTCGCGCTTCCTGCTCGCACGAGGCACGGAAGAACACCCCCTGCACGTCTCCCCGCACCACAATGCGTCGCCTGATCATGCTTCGACGGTAAGGCAGGATGGCCGCATGGACGCGGCTGAGGCTCTCAACGAGATCGGGTTCTGGCTCGAGCGCCAGCTTGCCGTGTCCTACAAGGTCGAGGCGTTCCGCAAGGCGGCCGCAATCATCGAGGACGTGTCGCAGGCTGAGCTGGCGAAGCGCCTCGAAAGTGGCGCACTCAAGCGTACGAAGGGCATCGGCGACCGTACGTTCACCGTGATCAAGCAGGCCATCGAGGGCGACGTGCCCGACTACCTCGCTGACCTCAGGACCGATGAGCCGCTGGCAAAAGGCGGTGCCGACCTGCGCGCCAAGCTGCGCGGCGACCTTCACAGCCACTCCAACTGGTCCGACGGCGGATCGCCGATCGAGGAGATGGCGCGAGCCGCACACTGGCGTGGCCGCGAGTACCAAGTGCTCACGGACCATTCGCCGCGGCTCACCGTGGCCAATGGGCTCACAGCCGAACGGCTGGCCGAGCAGCTCAAGATCGTCGCGAAGGTCAACGACTCGTACGACGACTTCCGGTTCCTTAGCGGGATCGAGGTCGACATCCTCGACGACGGCAGCCTCGACCAGACCGATCGGATGCTCAACAAGCTCGACGTCGTCGTCGCGAGCGTGCACTCGAAGCTGAAGATGGACTCGATCGGCATGACCCGTCGCATGGTGAACGCCGTCAACGATCCACATACGAACGTCCTCGGCCACTGCACCGGTCGCCTAGTGCAGGGATCGCGCGGCAAACGTGACCAGTCGAAGTTCGACGCCAAGAAGGTGTTCGCGGCGTGCGCCAAGAACGACGTTGCCGTCGAGATCAACTCACGACCGGAGCGCCAGGACCCGCCCAACAACCTGATCGCGATGGCGCTCGATGCGGGCTGCCTCTTTGCGATCAACACCGACGCCCACGCGCCAGGACAGCTGGACTTCCTCGACTACGGCGCCGAACGCGCGGACGCGAATGGCGTTCCGGCCGACCGCATCGTGACCACCTGGCCGGTCGACAAGCTGCTGGATTGGTCAAACGCCAAACGCTGAGCGTCATCGCACGTAGGCTGATCCGACGTGTCTGGGGGACGTTCCCGGCCGCTCTGACCATTTCGATACACCCGGGGAACCGCCACCATGACTGATCCGACCATGCCTGCTGCTGCTCCTGTGGAGCCCGCGGCTCCCCGCCGACGCAGGCTCAGGCTCAAGCGCAAATGGGTCATTGTCGGAGTCCTCGTGGCACTGGTGCTCGGCGGCGGGGCATACGGCGCCAACGCCAAGGGCAACTCGAAGGCCGAGGAGTACCAGAAGGCCATCGACGACTGGAACGACCAGAAGAACGAGCTGCTCGGCGCCTCGGCGGCGGCCAACAGCGGGCTGTGGGAGCTCTACGAAGACCCGAGCAAGAAGAAGTCGCTGAAGTCACAGAAGACTGCCTGCGACAATGTGCTGACTCTCCGTGACGATGCCGCGAAGGCCAGCGCCGCTCTTCCCAAGGCACCCGACAGCGCATTCAAGATCCTGAGCTCGGCGCATCGCGATGCGATCAAGACGTCCAAGGCCCGCGTGAAGGCGGTCAATGCCTATCTCAAGGCGGCCGACAAGGTGCTCGTCCAGATGCGCAAGGACTGCCGATGGAACATCAAGCTCAACGCCGCAAAGGAGGGTGACTCGGGTGCGAAGAAGATCTTCGACAAGTCCGAAAAGCTCCTGCTGCAGCCGGGCCGGTCCGCAGGCAACTACTACTGTCCCTCAACCTCTCAGGGCGCCTGCCTTCCGGCGTCCCTGGCTGGGCGAACCGAGTACGCCGAGCTGGTTCTCAAGGCGGTCAAGGTCGACAAGGCCTACGTCATGAAGAAGTTCTACTCCACCGGCTCGTGCGACTCGACCTCGTACGGGGACCTCTGCGGCGCGCTGAAGGCGAACCTGACGTCCTACTACGGCAACATCGGCGACTACAGCGCCGTGTTCAAGCAGATCGACCCGTCGAACGCCAAGCTCAAGCAGGAGTACGAGCAGATGAAGAAGGGCAACAAGTCTGCCGACAAGAAGTTCAAGAAGGAGCTCTTCAAGGCGCATCCGGATCTGAAGGACGACCCGGACGTCTCGAAGTTCCCGTTCTGGCGAGAGGCCTACTTCGACGCGACCGCCCGCGAGGCGATCTCCAGCCTGGACAAGCTCAAGCAGGCCATCCTGAAGCTGCAGCTCCAGGAGACGGTGAGCGTCTGACTCCCGAGCCGATGCTGTCGGCGAGCTCTCGGACCTCGTCGACCGTCACCTCGCGTGCAATGCGGCCGGTGACCTCGTCGTAGACGTCGATAAGGCCGCTGAGGTCCTTGACCATGCGTCGTGCGCGAGCCGCGCTGTTGCCGCAGTCGGCGCGGCATTCGCCGGAAGCGGCGATGCGGTGTGCGATGACGATCGCCGTGAGCGCATACGCCTCGGCCGCCTCAAGCTCGGGGGACAGGGCGAACGGGAACATCCGCGACGCAGTGTGATGGAACTCGGTGTGCTCATGGTCCAGATCGCCCGAGGCGAACGGAAACGACATGGCTTCGGCGAACGCCTGTCGTACGTCCTCGTCGTCACTGGGCTGGCCAAGCCATGACTCGGCGCGTTCGACGGCGGCCAACGCGTGAGATCGAGACTCGGGCTCCAACAGTGCGATGACCTGACCCGCCTGCGCGATGCGCAATCGCGCGCGAAGTTCGGGGGAGTCCTCGGTCGTGCCGAACAGCCGACCGATCAACGGGACGAGCCTCGTACGGTCGCTCTCGCGCAGCAGGTCGTTGGTCGTACGCGCCTCGTGGGCCAGCAGCGGGTGGGTGCACTCCGGGCGATCGCTCCACTCCTCGCCGGCGAGCAGCGAGACGTACTCCATGACACAGGCTTCGCCGTGCTCGGCATCGTGGGATCCGGCCGCAAGTGTCGGCATAAAGTCGGGAATTGCCATGCAGCAATTGTTGCTCGCAACTCCACGTATGAACCTGACAATTGGCTATGCGTTTGGTGCGCGTTTGACCCGGTGTGACTACCATCACGTATGGAGTTTGAGACAGCCGCTCGAGCCATCCTCGCCAACATCGAGAAGGTCATCGACGGCAA
>JAKFCR010000031.1:0-11592 GCA_036676545.1 Aeromicrobium sp.
AACCCGCGCCAGCACGACAAGGCCGCCAAGGTCGAGATGACCCTCCGCTCCCGCGGACCGGCCGTACGTGCTGAAGCCGCCTCCACTGACCAGCACTCCGCGCTTGACGCTGCGATCGACAAGCTCGAGTCGCGCCTTCGCCGGGCCGTCGACCGCAAACGCATCCACCACGGACAGCGTGGACCGACCTCGCTGAGCGCCGCCACAGCACAGCTGCCGCTTGAAGACCTGGCCGAGGATGAGCCGGTCGATGACTTCCCGTCCCAGACCGGGCCCATCGACGTGCAGGGCGATGGCCCTCTGGTCGTGCGCGAGAAGACGCACGAGGCGGTGCCGATGACGCTTGAGCAGGCCATGCACGAGATGGAGCTCGTGGGACACGACTTCTATCTGTTCCTCGAAAAGGACTCGATGCGACCCAGCGTGGTCTACCTGCGCAGGGCCTACGACTACGGCGTCATCCACCTGGACGTCAGCCAGTAGACGTGTGCTGATGCACTGACCGCCATTCGTGGCATGATCGGGCTGTGACTATTCGGGGCGACAACAGCATCCGCGTGTTGCTGGTCGACGACCAGGAGCTCTTCCGTCGCGGCGTCAAGATGGTTCTCGGCGCCGACGAGACGCTGGAGCTTGCCGAGGTCGACGATGGCGACAAGGCGCTCGAGCTGGTTGCCGAGAATCCCTTCGACGTCGTCCTGCTCGACGTACGTATGCCGGGGCGCAGTGGTGTCGAGGTGTGCGCTGCGATCAAGGAGATCTCGCCAACCACGGGCATCATCATGCTGACGGCGAGTGATGACGAGTCTGATCTTTACGAGTCGATCCGCAGCGGAGCGTCGGGCTACCTCCTCAAGGATGGCTCCACGTACGAGCAGGTGGCCGAGGCCGTACGCCTAGTGGCTTCCGGCCAGTCACTGATCAGCCCGAGCATGGCGACCAAGCTGCTCGACGAGTTCGTGCACATGTCCAAGAGCCCGACGCCTGCCACCAACCTCACTCCGCGTGAGCTCGGCGTGCTGCGCCATGTCGCCCGCGGACTGAGCAACCGCGAGATCGCCGAAGAGCTGTTCATCAGCGAGAACACGGTCAAGAACCACATTCGCAACATCCTCGAGAAGCTTCAGATGAAGTCGCGCATGGAAGCAGCGATGTTCGCGGTGCGTAGCAAGCTCGTCGACGACGTCCTCTAAATGTCAGATCACTAGACCACGATCAGGTCCATGAGTCTGACGGTCCTGCAAGCGCGTCGCATTGCGCTGGCAGCACAGGGATTCACCCGACCGCGTCCGGAGACGGTCGCAGCTCGGCACGTGCAGAAGGTCATCGATCGGCTCGGGTTCTTCCAGATCGACTCGGTCAACGTCCTCCAGCGCGCCCATTACATGCCGTTGTTCTCGCGGCTCGGCGCGTACGACACCGAGCTCTTGCACCGTGCCGCGGGGCGCAAGCCGCGGCGGCTGTTCGAGTACTGGGCTCATGAGGCGGCCTTGGTCGACGTCAACCTGTGGCAGGCGTTCCAGTTCCGGATGGAGTCCGGCGCCCGTATGTGGGGTGGCATCAAGCGCGTCTACGACGAGAAGCCTGAATTCGTCGAGTGGGTGCTCGAGGAGGTGCGTGCCAACGGGCCGCTGACCGCCCGTGAGGTCGAGCACGACGTACCTCGCGAGAAGGACCACTGGGGATGGAACTGGTCCGAGGTCAAGACGTCGCTGGAATACCTCTTCTACAAGGGGCAAGTCACCGCTGCGCGCCGCAACTCGGCCTTCGAAAGGGTCTATGACCTGCCCGAACGAGTCATTCCCCCAGCGCAGCTCAATGCACCGCCGCTGACGGCGAGGGAGGCGCACGGCGTCCTGGTCAGCCACGCGGCACGCGCGCTTGGTGTCGCGACAGCGCAGTGCCTCCGCGACTACTTCCGGATGGATCCCACGCAGACCAAGGCGGCAATCGACGATCTCGTTGAGAGTGGAGAGCTGATCCCGACGACGATCGTGGGCTGGAAGCGCCCTGCCTACCTGCATCGCGATGCCGTACAGCCACGCAAAGTGTCGGCGCGAGCTCTGCTCAGCCCGTTCGATCCGCTGGTGTTCGAGCGCACGCGTACGGAGCAGCTGTTCGACTTCCGCTACCGGATCGAGATCTACGTTCCGGCCGAGAAGCGCGTGCACGGCTACTACGTTCTGCCGTTCCTGCTCGGCGATCGGCTCGTCGCCCGGGTCGATCTCAAGGCTGACCGGCAGGCCGGCACGCTCATCGTCCATGGGGCGTGGGCGGAGGATCATGCGCCGGAGTCGACCGCCACGGAGCTGGCGGCCGAACTGTCCGTGATGGCAGGTTGGTTGGGGCTGGACCGGGTCGCGCCGCCGTCCAAGGGGGATCTCGCCGGGGAACTCTCGGCTGCCCTTGGGCGTCACATAGACTAGGCAGGCTCAGTCTTCCGCTCCACCCAGCAGCCAAGAGAGTTCATTTCGTGCCAAAAATTGTCGACAAGATCCTTCGCATGGGCGAAGGCAAGATCCTCAAGCAGCTCGAGGCGATTTCCAAGCAGGTGAACGCGCTCGAGGACGAGTTCAAGGCCATGAGCGATGACGAGCTGCGCGGTATGACCGACGAGTTCAAGGGCCGGCTTGCCGACGGCGAGTCCCTTGACGACCTGATGCCTGAGGCATTCGCGACCGTACGTGAGGCCGCCTGGCGCGTGCTCGGCCAGCGTCACTTCGACGTGCAGATCATGGGTGGCGCCGCGCTGCACCTGGGCAACATCGCCGAGATGAAGACCGGCGAGGGCAAGACCCTCGTTTCGACCCTGCCGGCATACCTCAACGCCCTTGAGGGCAAGGGTGTCCACGTCGTCACGGTCAACGACTACCTCGCCAAGTACCACGCCGAGTGGATGGGCCGCGTCCACCACTTCCTGGGTCTTTCGGTCGGCCAGATCCTGCCGAGCATGAGCCCCAACGAGCGTCGCGAGTCCTACGCCGCCGACATCACCTACGGCACCAACAACGAGTTCGGCTTCGACTACCTCCGCGACAACATGGCCGACAACATTGCCGACTGCGTGCAGCGCGGCCACAACTTCGCGATCGTCGACGAGGTCGACTCGATCCTGATCGATGAGGCTCGTACGCCGCTGATCATCTCGGGCCCCACCGAGGAAGAGGTCAAGTGGTACGCCGAGTTCTCCCGCATCGTCGGTGCGATGAAGATCGACGAGCACTACGAGGTCGACGAGAAGAAGCGCACCATCGCCGTGACCGAGGAGGGCATCGACCGGGTCGAGGACCAGCTCGGCATCGACAACCTCTACGACTCGGTCAACACGCCGCTGATCGGCTTCCTCAACAACGCGATCAAGGCCAAGGAGCTCTTCAAGAACGACAAGGACTACGTCGTCATCGAGGGCGAAGTCCTGATCGTCGACGAGCACACCGGACGCATTCTGGACGGCCGCCGCTACAACGAGGGCCTGCACCAGGCGATCGAGGCCAAGGAGGGCGTGCGCATCCGCGAGGAGTACCAGACCCTCGCCACGATCACTCTGCAGAACTACTTCCGTCTCTACGCCAAGCTCGGCGGCATGACCGGTACGGCGCTCACCGAGGCGTCGGAGTTCGACAAGATCTACAAGCTCGGTGTCGTCCCGATCCCGACCAACCGTCCCGTCGGTCGTGTCGACCAGCCCGACCTCGTCTACCGCACGGAGCAGGCGAAGTTCGACGCCGTCGTCGAGGACATCGTCACGCGTCACCAGAACGGGCAGCCGATCCTGGTCGGTACGACCAGCGTCGCCAAGAGCGAGCGCCTCTCCAAGCAGCTCAAGAAGCGTGGAGTCCCGCACGAGGTGCTCAACGCCAAGCAGCACGACCGTGAAGCCGCGATCGTCGCGATGGCCGGGCACAAGGGTGCCGTCACCGTCGCCACCAACATGGCCGGCCGTGGTACCGACATCATGCTCGGCGGCAGCGTCGAGTTTCTTGCGGATGCAGCACTGCGCGCCAAGGGTCTCGACCCGCTCGAGGACTCCGATGCATACGAAGCAGCCTGGCCCGCAGAGCTCAAGAAGGTCGAGGCGCAGGTTGCCTCCGAGCACGATGAAGTGACTGCTGCTGGCGGCCTAGCCGTGATCGGCACGGAGCGCCACGAGTCGCGTCGTATCGACAACCAGCTGCGTGGACGTTCCGGCCGCCAGGGCGACCCGGGCGAGACCCGCTTCTACCTGTCGCTCGAGGACGACCTGATGCGACTGTTCAAGTCGGACTGGGTCAACTGGGTGCTGCAGAAGATGAAGATCCCGGATGACCAGCCGATCGAGGACAAGCGCGTCACGGGCGCCATTGCCTCCGCGCAGGGTCAGGTCGAGGCGCAGAACTTCGAGACTCGCAAGAACATCCTCAAGTACGACGACGTCATGAGCCGCCAGCGTGAGGTCATCTACACCGAGCGTCGCGAGGTGCTCGAGGGCCAGGACATGAACGAGTGGGTCCGCTCGATGATCGGTGAAGTCACTGGTGCCTACATCGACGGTGCCACCGAGGGATTCCCCGAGGAATGGGAGCTGGACCAGCTCTGGACCGCTCTTGGAACGCTCTACCCGGTCGGCGTCACGATCGAGGGTGTCGAGTCCGAGGCTGGTGGCCGTGAGGCGCTGTCGCGCGAAGGCCTCAAGGAGGTCATCGGTGCTGACGCTCTGTCGGCGTACGAGAAGCGCGAGTCCGAGCTCGGCGAAGAAGTCATGCGTGAGCTGGAGCGCCGTGTCGTGTTGAGCGTGCTCGACCGCAAGTGGCGTGAGCACCTCTACGAGATGGACTACCTGCGCGAGGGCATTGGCCTCCGCGCGTACTCTCAGCGCGATCCGCTGGTCGAGTACCAGCGCGAAGGTTTCGACCTGTTCAACGCGATGATGGAGGGCATCGCCGAGGAATCGGTTGGCTTCCTATTCAACCTGGACGTCCAGGTCGAAGCAGCCGAAGAGTCGGCGCCGCAGGTGACGGCCAAGGGTCTGGGCGGCGAGAAGAAGCAGCAGGCGCTGTCGTACTCCGCTCCCAGCGAGGACGGCGAAACCGAGGTACGCGGTGAGGCGGCAGCGTCATCCGCCGAGACCCCGGAAGCCGAGGCGCGCCGTCAGGCCAATGCCAAGGCCAAGGCGCGCCAGAAGGCCAAGCAGCAGCGGAAGTCCCGCAAAAACAATCGTTAGGTTTGGCACCCGACGTGGGTGATCGAGTGATCGTGAGGGACGAGCGATCGTATCGAGATCAGGCCCAAACCAACGCTGTGCACCGCCAGACTTTGTCGCCGCGGTGCGTGGTCTGGAGTTCGAGTCGTACGGCGAGGGCGCGCGAACGACCGCGATGGACCATGCGTCCGGCGATCTCGGCCGCTTCGTCGTGCACCATCGCGACGTGCACCGAGACGATCCGGGCACCGCGCGCTGCAGTCGGTCGCCTCGGCGTACGGGCGTGGGCAGCCAGCCGGGTGCTGAGCTGCTCGTACACGTGCGGCGCCATCCACGGTCCCATCTGACGTACGGGACGCTCACCCGACAGCACTTCGACGAGAGCCTGCATGAAGCGTGCCGAGCGGTCACGTAGCGGCTTGGCATCTCCGCGCTCGACGGGTGCGGGAAGCACCGGCGTCATCCCGGGGAATGGCAGCGGTATCTGACCCGGAGACGGCTCGACAACGCCGGTGAAGGACGGCCGAACGACGGGAACTGACAAGGCGGTGGCTGACTTCATGGCACGTCCTTAGAGGGTGGATTTTCAGTGGGTGGAGCGAGGCGCTGCTGTGGGTGGATCAGGTCCGGGTCGGCGCCGATCACGTCCCGGTTGGTGGCGTGCCACCGAGCGCAGGCAGAGGCGATCTCGGAGTTCGTCGCTCCGGCTGGGAGCGACCGTGCGGCGATGGCCCACAACGTGTCGCCAGGTTTGACGACGACCGACGGGTTGGTCGGATCTGACATGACGGGACGATCGGGCAGGCGAAGGCCATCGAGCTGATGGCGAGCCGGCGAGGTCACGCGCTCGGCGTGCACCGGTGTGAGGGCCAGAGCTCCAGCAGCACCGGCAAACAGTGCACGGCGCATCAGTTCTGGCGTGATTGATCTGGCCAGCCTCGAAGACGTGCGGCCCATGCCGATGACGGCAAACACCCAGCACGCGACCGAGAGCTGGAGCAGAGACGCAAGCGCGATCAGAGCTTGAGGGAAGTCCGGTCCGGTCGCGGTTGTGATGGTCGCGCCCAGGTCGGGTGCGGTCAGCCACACGCTTGCTGCGGCCAGTGCTGCAAGCACCCATCCACTGCGCGAAAGAAACATCCCCGAATGTCCTTTGACTACGTTTGATTACGTTTGAGAACAGACAAGACCGTTTGGAATCAGTTGTCAACCGTGGGTTTCGAGGGGTGTGAGCGGAGCTCTGGCTGAGATAGCGTCCGCACATGCGATGGGAACGGCTCTTCCATGAGCTCGAGGCTCAAGCCGGCGATCTCGAGATGCAGGAGCGCGATGCGCTGGTCGACGAGCTGCGCGATGGAGAGTGGGCCGAGACGTCATGGCGGTCGCTGCTGGGCGGAGCCGTCATGATCGACGTGATCGGCGTAGGACGCATCGAAGGAGAGTGTGTCCTTGCCAATGAGCAGGTCGTTCAGCTGCGCAGCGGCCGAGTAGAGCACGTCATCAGCGCGAATGCCGTCGCAGCGATCGTTTCTTCAGAGCGTCGGGCTGGGCCCTCGTCGGCTGTGTCATCGGCACTGGGCTGGGGCCACGTGTTTCGCGCGCTGCGCGCTCAGGGTGACACGGTTCGACTGCAGACGATCACGGGATCGACCTTCGACGGGTGCATCGAGGTGGTCGGTGCAGACTTCGTACGGATTCGCGACGAGTCAGGCCGCGTTCAGTCCCTGACCTTTGCAGCCGTGGCAGCTGTCAGCGGCCGGACGTGACGTCGTCGTCAGCGTGGTCGAGATTGTCGGCGCGCGCATACTGGCGCGAGATGTAGTCCTCGAGCTCGACAGCCTCGACGCGCCACTGACCGCGGCCGCCGATCTGGATGCCGCGAAGGTCGCCTGATCGCACCAGCGCATAGACCTGGCGCACCGTGACATTGAGTACCTCAGCGACGTCTGCCAGCGTGAGGAACCTCGGAGTGAGGGGCGGCATGGCCCCAGTTTCCCATGTCGAGGTGTCAGTCCGGAAAGGCCCTGTGCCGCCTGTGGACAAGTTCGGTGGGGTATGGACGAACTCGCCTGGGATTCGATAGAACATTCCCTATGATCTGGCGGGGGCCTGATGATTCGGGGCAGACCAAGGGTGCAGTTGCGTCGCGATTGCGCCACCGACCGTGGCGGGATCCGCGGCTGTTGATCGGCGTGCTTCTGGTGCTGGGATCCACGATCCTGGGTGCTCGCCTGGTCGCGGCGGCCGACAACACGGTGCAGTACTGGGCGCTCGATCGCGCGGTGGCGCCGGGGGATTCCGTGAGTGCAGACGACCTCGTCGCTGTCCGGGTACGTCTGTCATCCAAGGTCTCGGACAACTACCTGCGAGCCGACGAGGAGTTCGCGGAACCGCTCGACGCCCTCCAATGGGGTGAGCGCGGGGCTGCAGGCTCGCTGGTCGAACGCTCCTCGCTTCTCCCCAAGTCGACGCTCGGACGCAGCCAGCTCCCGTTGAGCGTTGCTGCCGGCGCGTCACCGGCCGATCTCGCTCGGGGTGATCTGGTCGATGTGTGGGTGGGGCCCGGACCTGGTGACGAGTCCGACGACGAGGCCGTACGGATCCTGGAAGACGTGCGCATTGTCGAGACCGGCGATGAGTCTGCCTCGCTCGGCGGATCGCTCGCGCAGACCGTGCTCGTCGATGTGGCTGACACCCAGCTCGAGGGCTCGGTTGTCGGCACAGTCGCCTCGGGTCACGTCACCCTCGTACGAGTCTCGTGATGGACGTCGTTCTCGCGGCAGGCGGAGCTCCGTGGGAGACGGCCGCCATCAGGGAGATCGAAGGGTCGAGCAACCTCAGGCTCGTGCGCCGATGCGTCGACGTTGCCGATCTCCTCGCGCTTGCCGACATGGACATTGCCCGTGCCGCGCTCGTGCACACTGAACTGACCGGGCTCGACGCGGACTCGGTCCATCGGCTCGAGAGATCGGGCGTTCGCGTGGCAGCCGTCGAAGCCGATGAGGAACGGTGCAATGGTCTCGGAATCGCTCGCCGAGTCGCGTTGGGGGCGCTGGACGTCCTCATCCGCGACACTGTCGCGCCCGTCGATCATCGTGCGGAGGACCGGGGCACGATCGTCGCCGTGTGGGGCCCGGCTGGCGCGCCGGGCCGCAGCACCGTGGCCCTGGGAGTTGCTGCTGCGGCTGCTGCCAAGGGTGTCGACACAGTTCTGGTGGACGGCGACACGTACGGCGGGTCGCTGGCGCAAATGTTCGCGGTGCTGGACGACGTCAGTGGACTCATGGCCGCGTGCCGAGCCGCCAACAACGGCCATCCAGGTCAGGTTGAGGAGCACCTCCTAGCCCTGGGCCCTCAGCTGCGGCTGCTCACCGGGCTGCCCCGTGCTGACATGTGGCCCCAAATTCGCTCTGGCGCCCTAGAACTGGTGCTGCGCCAGCTCCGGTTGACTACTGAGCTGGTCATCGTCGACTGCGGATTCAGCCTCGAGCCAGCCCACGGTTCGATCGCCCGCAACCAGGCGACGCTCCAGGCATTGGAGCAGGCTGATGAGGTGGTGGCGGTGGGCAAGGCTGATCCAGTCGGGCTGGCGCGTCTCGTACGCGGTGTCCATGACTTGGCAGATGTGCGCCGCGGAGCCCACCCGCCCATCGTGGTCATCAACATGATGCGACAGACCCTCGGCTGGAAGGAGCGTGATGTTGACACGACCTTGCGCCGACTCACCGGACTGGCAACTACGTCGTTCCTGCCGTTCGATCAGACGGCTCTCGATGCGGCTTTGATGTCGGGGCGGTCGCCCCGCGACACATCACCCGCGTCACCGTTCGTTGCACGCGTTGAAGTGCTGGCCAAGCAGCTCGTGAGTCGCAGCACAGTCTCAGCCCTCTGACGGGGTCCCGGTGGTAACTTCTCTGCAGGTCGTCCACGAGGAGAGTCATGCAACGGTTGAGCCCGCTGGACGCGATGTTTCTGGCGCAGGACAGCCCGACCGTTCCCCGGCAGATCGCCTCTCTCGCCATCCTTGAGCCCGGCAAGAGCGGCCTCGACTACGACCGGCTGATCCATGTCATCAACGAACGCATCGATCTGGTGCCTCGCTATCGCCAGGTTCCGCGTGGGGTTGGCATCGGTGCGCCCGTGTGGCTCGACGACGAGAACTTCGACATCTCGATGCACGTACGTCGATCGGCTCTGCCGCGTCCCGGCTCGCATGAAGCACTCCACGAGCTCGTCGGCCGGCTGATCGCGCGCCGGCTCGATCTTGATCGACCACTGTGGGAGCTCTATCTGATCGAGGGACTCTCCAGGGATCGTGTGGCGCTGTTGTTCAAGGCGCACCAGGCACTCGTCGACGGCTCGGAGACGGTCGACCTGGCGCAGGTTCTCCTCGAGGAGACCGCCAAGGAACGCGACATCCCGCACGAGGACTGGAATCCCCGCGCACAGCCGACCACAGCTGCCCTGGTCGCCGGAACGCTCAACCAGACCGTCAGGAATCCTCGCGAGGCCATCCGCGTCGCCGAGGTCGCCCTTGGCCGGTTGGCCCGACTGCTTCCCGGCTCTGATGCTCAGGCGCCGCACAGTGTCTTGTCGACCGAGCTGTCGCGTCACCGTCGCTTCTCGTCGCTGGCGGCGGAGCTCGATGACTTTCGCAGGGTCCGTGACGCCCACGGCGGCACGGTCAACGACGTGATCCTCGCTGCGATCACCGGCGGCATCCGTGGCTGGATGCTGACTCGTGCCGAGCCCGTCACCGCCAAGACGCGCTTCAGGGCCATGGTGCCGATGTCGGTCGTGTCGGATGACGGACTCCCGACCTCGCTCGGATCCAAGGTGCGCGGTCATCTGCTGTCCCTTCCGGTCGGTGAGACCAACCCGGTCGTACGCCTGCACCAGGTCTCCTACGCGCTCAAGGACCACCGAGAGACAGGTTCCGCTG
The DNA here is from genome assembly GCA_036676545.1 of Aeromicrobium sp. Classification (GTDB taxonomy): domain Bacteria; phylum Actinomycetota; class Actinomycetes; order Propionibacteriales; family Nocardioidaceae; genus Aeromicrobium. The sequence goes on from JAKFCR010000031.1 coordinate 10,122, forward strand.
TCGCGGCCAACAAGCTGGCCAACCTTCCGGGCTTTGCCACCTCGACGTTCCACGCGGTCGGTTCACGCGTTGCGGCGTCCGAGGAAGGACGCGGCCACCAGATCGTCATCACCAACGTCCCCGGCCCTCAGGACCCCGTCTACATGGCAGGTGAGGCGATCACCGAGGTCTACCCCTGCATTCCGTTGAGTGGCAGCCGCGCGGTGGCGATCGGCGTCACGTCGTACACGAACAAGGTGTTCTTCGGCATCGTCGGCGATCGTGACGCGGTGCCCGACGTCGACGTGCTCGCGCAATGCATCGAGGACGCGCTGGTGGAGCTCGTCGAGACGGTCGACAAGCGAAGCACCCATGCACCGCGTGGCCGACAGCGTCCCACCAAGGCCTGAGCATGCGGATCTACGTCGCAGTCGACGCCGAGCTGCTTGAGCGGCTCGCTGCGGGCGAGCGCATCAGCGCCCAGGCTTTCAGGGCTGAGAGCGAGGACGAAGAGGATGAGCTCGCGGCCCTTGAGGAAGCGGCTGAGCACGGACCTGTCGTCGCGGCGGCTGATGTGGAAGGCAGCGATGACGTCACGCTCGAGGACATCGCCTCGTTCCATGTCGATCTCGACGGCACCGGCGATCTGGCCTGGTTCGCGACGCAGGAGATCGACGCCGTGATCCGTGAGGCGCAGAAGCGCTAGCGCAGATCTCGCGGACGTCAGGGGCGCGTGGCAGGCTGAAGGTATGGCACTCGTGACCTACAAAGACCTCTGCATCGACGCCAGCGACGTCAGCGCGATGGAGGGATTCTGGGCTCGTACGCTTGGGCTCACCAGCGAGATGCTCGCCGACGGCGATGCCGTTCTCAAGGGGGACGATCCGTCCAAGACCGTGTGGATCAATGTCGTACCGGAGGCCTTGACCGTCAAACAACGCGTGCACATCGACGTCCACGCGGCATCGCTCGAGCCGTTCTCGGTCCTGGAGCAGCAGTCCAAGGACGGCGAGTTCCCGTGGACGGTGTTCCTCGATCCCGAGGGTGGCGAGTTCTGCGTGTTCGTACGCGACGAGGTCGACGACTATCTGTTCTACGAGGTCTGTGTCGATGCCGTCGACCACCAGAAGATCACCGCGTGGTGGGCTGACGTGATGGGCGGCAACCTCGGCCACGACAAGCAGGGATTCTCCTGGATCGACAAGGTGCCCGGCGTCCCGTTCGAAGGATTCTCGTTCGCCACCGTGCCCGAGACCAAGACCGTTAAGAACCGCATCCACTGGAACGTCACCCTCAACGATGGCGTCACGGTTGACGACATCGTCGCGAAGGGTGCCTCCGTACTCCGCGCACCTGACAACGAGATCAACTGGACGATCATGGCCGATCCCGAGGGCAACGAGTTCTGCGTCTTCGACCGCTGATCGCGCGTCTTGTCGATCGAGCGTGATGGAATGAACCTGTGCCCCTCGACCTGAACACTGACGTCGTC
>JAKFCR010000032.1:0-30774 GCA_036676545.1 Aeromicrobium sp.
TGCAGTCGACCGTGACGACTGGGAAGCCGCCGGGCGGTTCTTCGACGAATACACGTCTGTTGCGGCGTTGCAGAACACGATCGACTACACCGACCTGGTGTTCCAGGCCGTACGCCTGCTCGAGGATCCCGCGTGCCGACAGCGCTGGCGCGATCGCTTCAAGCTCGTCGTCGTCGATGAATACCAAGACACCGACCCCCTACAGGTCAAGCTGCTCGAAGGGCTCGCCGGCGAGCGCCGTGACCTCGTCGTCGTGGGTGACCCCTATCAGTCGATCTACGGGTTCCGTGGCACGGACGTGCACGGGATTCTCGAGTTCACCGAGCGCTTCGGCGGTGCGAGCGGCCCGGCGCCGGTGATCGTGCTCAAGCACACCAACCGCTACGGATCCGCGATCGGCGCTGCCGTCCGCTCGATCGTTCACAACCGTGGAGCACTCGGTGCCGTCGACGGTCTGCAGTACGAAGCCCTGCGTTCTCCCGCCTCGCGATCCAAGGATCCTGGCACCGTCACGGTGCAGACCTATGCTTCGGCGACCGCCGAGGCCGAGCACATCGCGCTCGCCCTCCGTGAGGCGCACCTCCACGACGACGTGCCCTGGCGTGAGATGGCGGTGCTCGTACGCTCTGCCGCTCACCTCGGGCGTTTGCAGCGTGCGTTGACCACGGCCGGGGTCCCGGTCGAGGTGGCAGGTGATGAAGTCCCTCTTGCGCTGGAGCCGAGCGTACGAGCGCTGCTCTCCGGACTGCATGCTTCGGACGACCTGCACGCCGGACGACCGATCGAGCCCGATGCTGCCGCCGCTCTGCTGACTGGCCCGTTGGGTGGGCTGGACACCGGTTCCCTGCGACGACTGGGTCGGGCACTGCGTCGCCATGAGGGTGATCACCCGCGCCCGTCTCGCATTCTCGTGGCCGAGGCGTTGGCCGACCCGACACTGCTCGCGACCCTTGGACGTCGTGGCACTCCCGAGGGCGACGCAGTGGTCACGGCCGCCCGCCTTGCCACGTTGTTGCGCAAGGCGGCTGATCAAATCACTGCCGGCGATGCGGCCGAGCAGGTTCTCTGGACCCTGTGGAGCGGCACTGACTGGCCTACTCGGCTTCAGGCCATCGCGGAGTCGGGCGGTGAGGGCTCAACCCAGGCCGACCGCGATCTGGACGCGATGTGTGCGCTGTTTGCTGAGGCGGCTCGTGCCGAGGAGCAGCAGGGTCACCGCTCAGTCGTCGACGTTGTCGCCTCGCTCGAGAGTCAGCAGATTCCCGGCGACACGTTGTCGCAGCGTGGTGCCGCCGGACCGGCCGTGCAGCTCATGACGGCTCACCGCTCCAAGGGACTCGAGTGGCAACTCGTCGTCGTCGCTGGAGTGCAGGACGGCGAGTGGCCCGACGTCAGGTGGCGAAGCAGCCTCCTGCAGCTCGATCGACTTTCACCTGAGGGCGTTCAACCACCCACGTCGGCGCGTGCCGCGATCGCTGAGGAACGACGCCTCTTCTATGTCGCCTGCAGCCGCGCACGTTCGCGGCTCGTGGTCACCGCCGTCGCTGCGGGTAGCGAGGAAGGCGACCAACCATCGCGCTTCCTGGCTGAGCTCCACGCCCACGTCACCGGTACGCCGGACCGCTCGCTACCCGTGCCGCAGCGTCGACCCTCGCGAGGTTTGTCACTGCGCGGTGCGGTCGCCGAGCTGCGCCGTATCGGCGAGAGCACGGAATCGGAGACCGTACGTGCGCGTGCCGCTGAGCAGCTGGCTCGATTGATGCGTCACCCGGCAGCTCGAGGTGCCGATCCCGAACGCTGGTGGGGACTGCGCGACGTCACCCAGGCGGACGCACCACTGCGCGATCCTGCCGAGCCGCTGCCGATGTCAGGCAGCACCGTCGAGAAGATCGTGTCGTGCCCGCTGAGCTGGTTCCTCAACCACGAGGCCAAGGGTGGCCGCGGTACGACGGCCGCGCAGGGCTTCGGCTCGATCGTCCACGCCATCGCGTCTGAGGTCGTGCAGAACGACCTTCCAGCAGATCCCGCGTCGCTAGCGCTGCATCTTGATGAGGTCTGGGGGCAGCTGGAGTTCGCTGCAAGCTGGATCGGCACGCGAGAGCATGCAGCCGCGGTCAAGGCGATCGAACGCTTTTGTCTCTGGCATGAGACACACGGGCGTGAGGTGGTCGCGGCCGAGCACGAGTTCAAGGTGACGCACGAGGTCGACGGACTGACCGTGACGCTCAACGGCTCGATGGACCGCGTCGAGGTCGACGTCGATGGCGTCCACGTCATCGACCTCAAGACGATGAAGAACCCGGCCTCCGACAAGGAGGTCACCACCAATGCTCAGCTTGGCTTCTATCAGCTGGCAGTCGATCTCGGGGCGACCTCAGACGTTGCCGGAGACGCGAAGGCAGCAGGAGCCGAGCTCGTGCAGCTGCGCAACGACAACAAGAAGGCACCGGGTCTTCCCAAGATTCAGCCACAGCCGGGGCCGGCTGCGGACGTGCCGTTCTTTGCAGTCGACAACCTGCGTAGATCAGTCCAGGCGATCGCGCGGGAGTCCTTCCCGGCGACCAAGTCGGAGTCGGCGTGCCAGTACTGCGAGTTCAAGCGCGTATGCCCGGCATACGACGAGGGCCAGACGATCCTCACCCGTCCGACGGGAGGTGAGGGGTCATGAGCCTCGTACGCGATGAGCAGCACCTGCGTGAGTTGCTGCGCATTGACTACACGCCAGCCCAGATGGCCGCCATCACGGCTGGGCTCGACCAGCCCACGGCGATCATCGCCGGTGCTGGGTCGGGCAAGACGACCGTGATGGCAGCGCGGGTCGTATGGCTTGTCGGTCACCTTGGTGTGGCGCCCGAGAAGGTGCTCGGGCTGACGTTCACCAACAAGGCCGCAGCGCAGCTTGGTCAGAAGGTCCGTGCCGATCTCGAACGCCTCGGCATGGAGTTCGATGGCGAACCCACGACGTCGACCTATCACGCGTTTGCCGGACAGCTGATTGCCGAGCACGGCCTCCGCCTCGGCATCGAGCCAGATCTGCGGCTCGTCGCCGACGCGTCCAGGTTCCAGCGCATGGCCAAGGCGATCGAGTCGTACGGCGGAGAGCTGCAGGAGCTGTCGACCCACATTCCGTCGATCGTCGGTCAGGCCATTGCGCTCGACGGTCAGCTGGCTGAGCACCTCGTCTCGCCCGCTGAGCTGCGAGCTCACGACGAAGGGCTGATCGCCGAGTGTGAGGGTTCGAGTCCCAAACCTCCGACTCTGCTGCGCGACGCCGCCGAGAAGGCGCGACGGCGGATCGAGCTGAGTCACCTCGTGGATCGCTATCGCCAGGCCAAGGCTGACGCAGGTGTCATGGACTTCTCCGACCAGATGGCGTGGGGCGCCCGGATTGCTGCGCTGCCTGAGGTGGGCGAGGTGTTGCGTGACCGGTTCGGCGTGGTGCTGCTCGACGAATACCAGGACACCTCGGTGGCTCAGCGCGACCTGCTGCGGGCATTGTTCAGCGGACCTGACCCAGACCATGGGCGTGGCCACCCGGTGACAGCCGTTGGCGACCCAGCGCAGGCGATCTATGGATGGCGCGGCGCGGCAGCAGGCAATCTTGCGCAGTTCCTCGATGACTTCCCGACCGCCGACGGATCTCGCGGTCGCTTGTTCTCGCTCGTCGAGACTCGACGGTGCGCCAAGCCGATCATCGATGCGGCCAACTCCCTCGCAGCCGACTTCTATGCGACATCATCTGTCGTCAAGCCGCTCGAGTCGGCGGTCACCGAGCCAGGAACGGTTGACGTCGCCCTCTTTCACACCGTCGGCGAAGAGATCGAGGCTTTGATTGAGGCGATCAAGAATGATCCGGCGCCTCTGCGAGAGATCGCGATCCTCGTACGAGTCGGCCGCGAGAATGGTGCCATTGTCCAAGCGCTGCGTGCCGCCGGGATCCCGTTCGAGATCGTCGGTCTGGAAGGTCTCCTGTCGCAACCTGAGGTCCTTGACCTGCTCGCGGTGCTCGAAGTCGTCAACGACGTCACGGCCAATCCGGCGATGCTCCGGCTGCTCACCGGCCCCCGTTGGCGCATCGGCGCTCGCGACCTCGCCCTGCTGGGTCGGCGAGCCTCCACGTTGAGCGGGCGCTCGTTCGGCCGCAGCGACGACAAGACGCTTGCTGCTGAGCTCGCGAAGGCGGTCGAGGGCACCGATCCCACCGAGATCGTTGCTCTCGCTGATGCCGTGGATGACCCGGGAGAGCTCGCCTACTCCGCCGAGGCAGTGAAGAGGTTCGGCGAGCTGTCGCAGCTGATTGCCTCCGTACGTCGACATGCGGGCGAGCCGCTGCTCGAGTTGGCCCGACGCGCCATACGTGCCCTTGATCTCGATCTCGAGCTCGAAGCCGGAGCTGTCACTGGTGGCGCCGACAACATTGCGTTGTTCCTGGAAGCGATTTCTGACTACGCACAATCCGATCGTTATGCGTCGCTGTCGGGCCTGGTGGCCTATCTCGCCGCTGAGGACTTCTACAACGAAGGCATGTCGGTCGCGACCCCGTCGGATGCCGACTCGGTCAAGCTGTTGACTATCCACCGAGCCAAGGGTCTGGAGTGGCACAGCGTCTACGTGCCGCTGACCTCACGGACGATCTTCCCGTCGACCCGAGGTCGCGGTCGTTGGACCACCAGCGCACAGACGCTGCCCTACTCCTTGCGCGGAGACCGCGACAGCCTCCCGGTTCTGGCCGGTTGGGAACCGGCCGACAAGAATGCGTTCAACGCCGCAGACAGTGCCGACGCAAAGATGGAAGAGCGCCGACTCGGTTACGTCGCCTACACGCGAGCTGCACGCCGCTTGGTCATCAGCGGGCATCACTGGGGTCGCACTCAACAGAAGCCGCTCGGTCCGTCCGAATACCTCCTCGCCACTCGCGAATGGCTTGTAGCGCAAGGCATTGAGCCGCTGGCCTGGGCAGAGGCGCCGTCCGACGATGCGACCAACCCGCACTTCGTCGATGTGGATGGCATCGCCTGGCCTGCCGCTGGTCCGGAGCTGCAAGGCCGCCGAGCGTTGGCCGAAGCCGTACGCGCTGCCGCCGACGGCAAGCTCGCCGCTCCCGCGGCAGACGAGTCACCCGAGCTCGCCAGGCTTGGCGAGCTGGAGGCAGACATCGAGCTGCTCCTGGCCGAGGCAGAGGAAGCAGAGAGTCCTTTGCGCCGGGTGCCGTGGCCCACCTCCATGTCGGCCACGACGGCGATGGCGCTGCAGGACGATCCTGCCGAGTTCGCGCGATCACTCGCGCGCCCGATGCCGCGTCAGCCGTCAGGGGCGGCTCGGTTCGGCACGCGTTTCCACGCTTGGGTCGAAGCGCATTTCGGACAACAGACGCTGCTCGATCCCACCGATCTGCCGGGTCGTGGCGATGTTGGAATCGGGACGGACGCGGAGCTCGAAGAGGTCAAAGCGGCGTTCCTCGCGGGCCCATACGCGGACCTCACTCCCGTGCAGATCGAGGCACCGTTCTCGCTGGTGCTCGGCGGGCAGCAGTTCATCGGTCGCATCGACGCGGTGTTCTCTTCGGCCCCAGGCGTGTACGAGGTCGTCGACTGGAAGACCAACAAGCAAGCCGGCGCGGATCCGTTGCAGCTCGCGATCTACCGACTCGCCTGGGCTGAGCTGATGGGCGTCGAACCGTCGGCAGTCACCGGTTCGTTCTACTACGCGCGCCTCGGTGAGGTGAAGACGTACGACGATCTGCCCGGCCGTGACGAGCTGGAGCAAATGCTCGGTCTAGCCTGACTGGGTGGACTACGCCTTCGATCACACTCAGCACGACCGCACCGCACATCTACGTAAGGACGACGCCTGGCGCACGGCCGATCCGCTGCGCGTCATGGTGATCGGCGGCGAGCACGTGGCGACCGAGGGCGGCAAGGGCATTCGCTGGATCACCATCGACGAAGCGCCCGAAGGCGAGTGGATCTACCTCGGCACCAAGGACGGCGTTCACCACGCCGCCGTTGTGGTGACCGGTCGCGTACCCAAAGAGCTCGAGCCGGTGAGCCTGCGTGTTCTCGGTCCGAATGTGGCTCCCGACGAGGCATCGCTCGCGGTGCACGCGATCGGGCTCTCCCGCTGGCACGAGACCCACCAGTTCTGCGCGAAGTGTGGATCGCCATCTGAGCTGGCCGAGGCGGGTCACACGCGCATCTGCCCGTCCTGCGGTACGCACCACTTCCCGCGTACGGATCCCGCCGTCATCATGCTCATCACTGATGGCGAGGACCGAGCCCTGCTGGGTCGCCAGCCGATCTGGCCAGAGGGGCGCTTCTCGACCCTGGCCGGATTCGTCGAGCCGGGGGAGACCCTTGATGACGCCGTACGCCGTGAGGTCATGGAAGAAGTCGGCATCGAGGTCGGCAACGTCACTTACGCCGGCAGCCAGCCCTGGCCATTCCCCTCGAGCCTGATGCTGGGGTTCTTCGGCGAGGCGCTCAGCACTGACTTCACGGTCGACCAGAACGAGATCGCCGAAGCCCGGTGGTTCACCCGCGAAGAAGTCACCGAGATGACGGCGTCGAGCGACCTGTTGCTGCCGCCGAACGTCTCAATCTCCCGCTGGCTCCTGCAGACGTGGCACGGCGGCGTGATCCACGGCAAATGGGCTTGACCCTGACGTAGCGTCAACCTTGCACAGTGGCTTCATGACCACTCTTGCACCAGCGATCAACGTCGCTGACCTTACGAAATCATTCGGCGACAACGCCGTGCTCCAGGGACTCAGCCTGACTGTTCCTGCGGGCACCGTCTACGCCTTGCTGGGTCCCAACGGGGCCGGCAAGACCACGGCCGTACGCATCCTTACGACGCTCATCAGCGGTGACGGAGGCAGCGCGACGGTCCTCGGCCACGACGTCACCTCTGACCCCGACGCCATTCGGCTCAGGATTGGCGTCACGGGCCAGTTCTCAGCCATCGACGAGCTGCTCACGGGACGTGAGAACCTCCAGCTGATGGCAGACCTCAACCACCTGCCGCGCAGCCAGGGTCGCGCCCGCGCTCAGGAGCTGCTCGAACGATTCGACCTGGTCGATGCCGCTGACCGCAGCTCCGCGACGTACTCCGGCGGTATGAAGCGCAGGCTTGATCTCGCCATGACCCTGGTGTCGTCGCCGGACCTGATCTTCCTCGACGAGCCGAGCACCGGACTGGATCCGCGGAGCCGCCGAGAGCTGTGGCAGATCATCCGCGAGCTCGTCGAGGATGGAACCACGATCTTCCTCACGACCCAGTACCTCGAGGAGGCCGACGAGCTGGCACACATGGTGGGTGTTCTCGACGGCGGCATCCTGGTCGCCGAGGGCACGCCGGCTGAGCTCAAGCGGCAGGTTCCGGGTGGACTGGTCGAGGTCTCGTACGCCGACCCTGTCGCCCTGACCGTGGCCGCGGTCGAGATCGACGGCGCCACGGTCGACCTTGATGCGCTGACCCTGAGCGTTCCGCAGGACGGCTCGCTCGACTCGCTCCAGCAGCTGGTCGGACGACTCGACAAGGAAGCCGTCACCGGCTTCGAGGTCCACACGCCAGACCTGGACGACGTGTTCCTGGCACTCACCGGCCACCGCGCCGAACCCGAGGAATCCGAATCCATCAACGAAGGGGCAACATCATGAGCACCGCCACATTCACCAACCCGGGACCCGACGCCGTGCGCGACAGCATGACCATGCTGAAGCGCAACCTGCTCCAGATGGTCCGCTACAAGTCGCTGACCCTGATGCTGGTCGCCCAGCCGCTGATCTTCCTGCTGCTGTTCGTGTACGTCTTCGGCGGCACGATGGGCGCCGGTCTGCCTGGCGGCGACAACCGCGCGGACTACCTCGTCTACATCATGCCGGCGATCGTCGTCATGACCGTGGTGTCGGTCTCGCTGAGCACCGCGTACACGATCGCGCTCGACATGGAGAAGGGCATTGTCGACAGGTTCCGCACCATGGCGATCTCGAAGTCGGCGGTCCTGACAGGACGCGTCCTCGGGGCGATCGTCTTCACGGCCATCGCGTTCGTTGTGGTCCTCGCGGTCGCGATGGTTCTCGGCTACCGCCCCGAAGGGACGATCGTCAGCTGGCTCGGGGTGATCGGCCTCGTGGGCCTGATGACTTTGGCAATCACCTGGGCCACGGTGGCGCTCGGTCTGTCGGCCCCCAATGCCGAGACGGCCAGCAACACCCCGATGCCGCTGATGTTCCTGCCGTTCCTGTCGAGTGGGTTTGTGCCGACCGACTCGATGCCCGCGGGCCTGCGGTGGTTCGCCGAGTACCAGCCGTTCACGCCGATGATCGACACGCTTCGGGCCTGGATGTCGGGTGCTGATGCCGGCTCGGACGCTTGGCTGGCGATCGGCTGGTGCCTGCTGATCGGCGTCGTCTGCTACCTGTGGGCCCGCGGTCTCTTCACCAAGGTCCGGGCAAACTGAGTCCATGCTGACCATTGGAGAGCTGGCGTCGTTCGCCGGCGTCACGGTTCGGGCAGTACGCCACTACCACCAGGTAGGGCTGCTGCCCGAGCCCGAACGCGACCACTCCGGCTATCGGCGCTACGGGTCGTTGGCCGTGGTGGAGCTGACCAAGATCCGTGCCCTCGCCGATGCCGGGGTGCCCTTGTCGAGGGTCGCCGAGCTGCTCGAGGCCGATGAAGAGTCGTTCTCCGGGGCGGTCAAGGAGATCGACAAGACGCTTCGCAACGAGATCCAGCGGCTGCAGGCCAATCGCAAGCAGATCGCCCAGCTGGCAGCAGGGGACAGCCTCGTGGTCCCTCCCGAGGTCGTCGCCTACCTCGAGCGTCTCCGCGAGCTCGGCGTCTCCGAGCGGATGATCGACGGTGAGCGTGACGGGTGGATCCTGATCGCAGCCCGCTGGCCGGACCGGATCGCCGAGTGGATGCCCGACAAGTTCGAGCAGCTCGAGGACCCGCAGGTCGTACGGCTCTACCGTGTCCTCGGCGACTGCCTGGAGGACGACACGGATGACGCCACGCTCGAAGAGGCAGCCGACATCCTGGTCGGCATCATCGAGCAGGCGTCAGCGAGCGGCAAGCTCGATCAGCAGGACGACGCGTTCAACGACGTGCCGTTCGTCGACCTGCTCGATGCGTTGGTGGTCGAATCCTCGCCGCAGGGCGAGAAGCTGCTGGCCCTCATGCGCGAGCGCGGCTGGTCCGGCTGGACCGTGATGGAGCGGACCGATGCGACCTAGGAAGCGAGCTGGGCCTTGACCTGCGCAACTGAGGGGTTGGTCAGGGCCGTGCCATCGGTGAAGACCAGCGTCGGGACGGTCTGGTTGCCGTTGTTGGCCTGCTCCACGACGAAAGCGGCGTCAGGTACGGCCTCGATGTCGACCTCGTCGAACTCGATGCCCTCACGCTTGAGCTGCCCCTTGAGGCGATGGCAGTAGCCACACCACGGGGTGGAGTAGAGCGTGAACGTGCTGGACATCAACTGTCTCCTTCGACGACTAGTCTTCATTGTCTCAACACCCGACTGATTCACCGCATTCCCCTGAGGAGCCCGTGTGCCTGATGCCGACGACCTGCTGACGGGTCTCGACCCCGAACAGCGAGATGTCGCTCGAGCACTGCGCGGGCCGGTCAGTGTCGTCGCAGGTGCTGGCACCGGCAAGACCCGGGCGATCACGCACCGGATCGCGTACGGCGTGGCCACCGGCGTCTACAAGCCGACTGAGGTCCTCGCCGTCACCTTCACGACCCGTGCGGCCGGCGAGATGCGCACCCGGCTGCGTACCCTCGGTGCCGATGGAGTGCAGGCCAGGACGTTCCACTCGGCGGCGCTGCGTCAGGCGCAATACTTCTGGCCCCACGTCTACGGCGGTCAATTCCCCGAGATCGTGAAGTCCAAGTTCCCCCTGGTCGCCGATGCCCTCCGAAGGCTCGGCCGACGCGGCGACACTCCGTTGCTCCGCGACCTTTCGTCCGAGATCGAGTGGGCCAAGGTCAGCAACATCCCGCCGTCGACATACGCCGTCAAGGCGGCCGCGGCTCGACGCGAAGTCGCCGACCTCGACCACGACGACGTCGCCAACGTGCTGACTGCCTACGAAGAGGTCAAGCGTGAGCGTGGGCGCATCGACATGGAAGACATCCTGCTCGTGACAGCCGCGATCCTCGCCGATGACGAGCGCATCGCCGCGCAGGTACGCAGCCAATACCGATGGTTCGTCGTCGACGAGTTCCAGGACGTCAACCCGCTCCAGTCGACGTTGCTCGACCTCTGGCTCGGTGGACGCAACGACATCTGCGTGGTGGGCGACCCCCGCCAGACGATCTACTCCTTCGCCGGCGCCTCGCCACAAATCCTCGCGTCCTTCGCTCGCAAGCACGAGGGTGCCGAGCGCTACGAGCTCGTACGCAACTATCGGTCGACTCCGCAGATCGTGGATGCAGCCAATGCCGTGTTCAGCAAGGTGACTGACGTCAACCAGGGCGTACGCCTCCAGTCGCAGCAGAAGCCGGGCAATCCGGTGACCTATGCCGGCTTCCCCGACGAGCAGGCCGAAGCCGCCGCAGTTGCCAGCGAGATCTCGCTGTTGAACCGCCGTGGCGTGCCGTTCAAGGAGATGGCGATCCTGTTCCGCATCAACGCCCAGTCCGAGACCTTCGAGGAGGCGCTTGGCGAGCACGGCATCCCCTACGTCTTGCGAGGGGTTGAGGGGTTCTTCCACCGTGCAGAGGTGCGGCAGGCCGTGGCTTTGCTGCGCGGCGCTGCCCGAGGCGGCGAGGGTGGTGGCGAGCTGGTCGACGAGGTACGAGCCGTGCTGTCGAGCATGGGACACACCGACAAGCCGCCGAGTGGCACTGGTGCGGTGCGTGATCGGTGGGAGTCGCTGCACGCGATCGTGTCGATGGCTGCAGACCTCGTGGAGGCCGATCCCGCGGCCGACATCAATGCGCTGGTGGCCGACCTGGCCCGCAGAGCCGAGCAGGCGCACGCTCCCGCTGCCGACGGTGTCACTTTGGCAACTCTGCACTCCGCCAAGGGACTCGAGTGGGATGCGGTCTTCTGTGTCGGCATGCACGAGGGCATGATGCCGAGCGTCCACGCCGACACCCCGGTCGCGATCGAGGAGGAGCGCAGGCTCTTCTACGTCGGTCTTACGCGCGCTCGCAATGACCTGATGATCTCGTGGGCCACGACCCGTCGCCGCGGTGGTCGCGGCAACCGCGGGCCGACCCGGTTCCTCGACTCCCTGCTCCCGGCCAATCACGAAGCCCGGCAAGCAACCAAGCAGCCGCGCGATCGCAAGGTCGCCAAATGCCGGGTGTGCAACACGGTCCTTGCCGTCGCCGACCGCAAGCTCGGCCGGTGTGCCGACTGTCCGCCGACATACGACGAGGGGCTCTACGAGCGTCTTCGCGCCTGGCGTTCCTCCGAGGCCACGCAGCAGGCCAAGCCGGCATACGTCATCTTCACTGACGCGACACTGCAGTCGATCGCCGAGGTCAAGCCAACCAACGAAGCCGCACTCGCCGCCGTGCCGGGCATCGGGCCGGCCAAACTCGAGAAGTACGCCGAATCCGTACTAGCTCTGGTCGGCGAAGCCGGGTAGCGATTCCTCGACAATCGAGCGGAACGGAGCCGTCGCGCCCAGCTGACTGAGTACGCCGATGCCACCGAACCAGACGCGGTGGATAAGCAGGTACTGCGGAGGCAGGTTGAGCTTCATCGCCGTACCCATGCCCTCGGCGGTCGGTGCGCTGACGCGTTGCATCTGCTCGCGCATCCAGTCGCGGCTGAACGTGAACCGCTCCACTCGGGCGGGCTCAGCGAACGGCCCGAGGTAGCGAGCGATCGTGTCGGCATCGAGCTCGACGCCGCGCTTGAGGAACCCCTCATCGTGCAGGCCAGCGACGACAGCCTCGAAGTCGCCGTCCACCACCAGGCGCAGCAGGCGTCCCATCGACTCAGGAAGCCCGTCGGGCAGTCTCGCGACTGCGCCGAAGTCGACGACACCGAGTCGGCCGTCCGGCATGATTCGGAAGTTGCCCGGATGCGGATCGGCGTGCAGCATCCCTGCGCGCTCGGGCCCGGCGAACAGGAACCGTACGTACGCCTCGCCGTAGCGATCGCGTTCTTCCTGGGTGCCGGTCGAGATGATCTGCGCCAGCGACGAGTCCGCTTCGAGCCATTCGGATACGAGGGCCCGCTCAGTGTGTGCCAGTGGTTCTGGGATCACGACCTCTGGATCGTCGGCGAACGCGCCTGCAAAGACGCTCTGCGCCCCAGCTTCGAGCGAGTAGTCGAGCTCTTCGGCCACGCGGTCCTGCAGCTCGGCGATGAGCGGCTTGACGTCCAGAGCTGGGGCGAGGATGCCGAACAGTCGGGCCATACGGGCGATCTGGCGCAGGTCGGCAGTCAGCGCCCTGGCAGCACCCGGGTACTGGATCTTGACGGCCACCTCAGTTCCGTCCAGCCACGTCGCTCGGTGCACCTGCCCGATCGACGCCGATGCTGCAGGGGCGTCGCCGAAGGTCGGGAACTGCTCTCGCCAGCTCTCGCCGAACTCCTCGACCATCACCCGATGGACAACGCCAGGCGGCATCGGTGGCGCGGAGTCCTGCAGCTTGGTCAACGTCTCGCGGTACGGGCCGATCAGCTCGTCGGGCAGGGCGGCCTCGAAGATGCTCATGGCCTGACCGAACTTCATCGCGCCGCCCTTGAGCTGGCCGAGCACGCTGAAGATCTGGTCGGCCGTACGCCGCTGCACCTCGTCGAGCACGCCCTGCGCAGGTGCGCCGACTATGCGCTTGCCAACGCCGAGCGTCGTACGACCGGCGAATCCGATCGGCAACGACGCAAGCCTGGCCGTGCGCGCGAACGCGCTACCGCTCAGCGGTCGACCTTCGGGCTTCTCATCGTCTGCCACCGAGTCAGGATAGTCTCGCGCGGCCAATGTCAGGCCGCGCTGAGGATGTCGCAGGTGCAGCTGTGATGGAACGCCAGCGGCCAGCCGTTGCGCTCGTCGTGGCCAGGTCCGACGGCGAGGAACTGACCGATCGTACGGGTGGGACGTCCGTCGCAGTGCGCCAGCACTTCAATCGCGACCTCGAGCGCTGCCGCGTGCACCGTCACCGCATCGAGTGCCGCAGGCGTGAGGATGCCGGTATGCCTGCCGAGCTGGGGGAGTAACGCATCCCAGGCGTGGTCCCAATCGGCACGATGCAGGTCGTAGCAGGACATGCAGGGAGTACGACCGGGTCGTACGAGCGGTCCGATGCGTACGCGGTCCTCGTCGACCATCACCACGAGATGATCGAGCGCAGCCAGTGTCGGTCGCTCGAAGACGGTCCGAGCGGGTTCGCCGCACGAGGCGATGACCAGGAGATCTGGATCGGTCGAGTCGAGATCGCCAATGCCGGCGGTGCTGAGGACAGTGCGGGCGGCAGTCGCAATCGGCTCGGTCGCGGCGTCGGCGTGGAAGGCCACCCGGAACACCGGCCGCCGAGTGAGTCGTGCCAGCTCGCCGTCAGCGAGGTCGGCGTGCCGCGCCTCGGCATCGAGTCCGCGTCGATGCGGCGTGCTCCAGCGCGAGGAGTCGAACACGACTCCGAGGGCACGCAGCTCGCGCATCAGAGGTGCGACATCGCAGTCGAGCTCAGGGATGTTGGCTCTCGCGTACGACTGGAGCCGCTCGACGTCTCGGGTGCCGTCCGCGAGGCGCAGCAGTGCCATGAGGCCTGGCCGGTCAGCGATGACGACGCCAGGCGAGGTGCCGATCTGCAGGCTCGCTCGATCGCGGCGCAGCAGTGGGGCACCGGGACGAAGCGCGGGACGGAAGGTCATCCGGCCAGCGTGACGCGGACCCCCGATGTCGACCAGCCGCGCGTCCACAGCCCCAGCGCACAATAAAGGCGACCCGCAGGTGCGGGTCGCCTTTATCGAAGTTCGGGGAAGGTGCGGGACTCAGGCCTTGCCGAGAATCCGGTTGAGCTTCGTGCCACAGACCGGGCAGATGCCCTTGGCCATACGAGTGCCCTTGTCACTGACGTGGACCTCGCCTGACGTCTCGCGCTTTTCCTTGCACTTGACGCAGTAGAAATCGCCACTCCATGTTTCTGACATTGCGGCCTCCTTGCCGTTGTGTTGCTAGTCATCCTGAGCGTACGTGTGACAGGCGTGTTTCACGCTCAACTGAGCGTAAAACTCTCCGGCGAGTTGCGGGGGCGCCAATTGCCCGATTTTGGTCAAAAAGAGACTCCCGGCGGAGTGTGCCTTCCCCTGCGCACTCTGCCGAGAGCCTCGATTGCCCGAAACGCTAGGTCTGGGCGCACCCACCGTCAAGCAAAATCGGGAGACTGTTGTCCACGCCTGTGGATAACAGTGGGGACAAGTTGTGGGGAAAGCCAGCCCTTCGTGTGGACACCATGGGGGTGGCCGGTGCACAACCTGTGGGCGGTCGTTTCGGGCCTGCTGCGGACAGGCTGGATGACCTGCAAAAACGTGTGGGACGCGCTGTGGAGGAAAAATAAGTCGTGCCCGCCGGATAGATTTGCGGCATGGGCGAGGTGGAGATCCGACGGAGCCGTCGGCGCAAGCGCACGATCAGTGCGCACCGCGAGGGCGACAAGACCATCGTGCTCGTGCCTGCGCATCTGTCGCAGGCTGAGGAGGACAAAGCCGTACGTAGCCTCGTCGAGCGACTCGACCGCCGCGAGCAGCGTTCCCGCCCCAGCGATGACGAGCTCATGGCCCGCGCGGCCCAGCTCTCGCACGCCTGGCTCGACGACGCGGCGCAGCCGCTGACCGTGCGCTGGGTGTCCAACCAGAACGCTCGCTGGGGCTCGTGCAGCAGCGTCGATCGCAGCATCCGGCTGTCCGACCGGCTCAAGGGCATGCCGTCATACGTCGTCGACTACGTGCTGGTGCACGAGCTCGCGCACCTGATCGAGCCCAACCACAGCAAGCGGTTCTGGGCTCTCGTCGACGCCTATCCCGAGGCGACGAAGGCTAAGGGGTTCCTCGAAGGCGTGTCGTGGACGCAGCGATGAGCGCCCGCACGGAGTGATCGGTCTCAGCCGGCAGGTTGTCGATCGCGAACCACTCCAGCTCGTCTGACTCATCGCTGATGACGTGGCGGGCATCAGGCGCGGCCACGGCGACGAACTGCACGTCGAGGTGATGGGACGGTCTGATGGGTCCGCACTTCGGCACCTCGTGACGTGACAGCAGCACGGGTATCGGGTCGAGTGTCAGGCTCGCGATCCCGCTCTCCTCGTACGCCTCGCGCAGGGCCGCGTCCGCCAGCGACCCGTCCTCCGGGTCGCAGTGTCCGCCCGTCTGAAGCCACAACTTGATCACGTGGTGCAGCGTGAGGAGGACCTGTTGGTGGTCCGCGGAGAAGATCAGCGCGCTCGCCGTCAGGTGGTCTGGATGGCAGTCACGGCTTGTCGCGTCGGCGTGACCATCAAGATGGGCGAGGTACGTGACGCGCAGTCGCTCCTGCTCGTCGTCGGGTGCCGCCCAGCGTGACAGAACGCTGTGCGCATCGGAGTGGAGCGTCACTCGCCGCCATTCTTGTCGCGCTCAGCGTCGGGAGTGTCGTCGAGCGGGCCATCCAGCAGTTCGCCGATGGCGGCATCCCAGTCGTCATCGCTCTTCGTACGGGCCTCGCCCTGTGCGAAGCCCAGCGGATCGTCGAGGTCCGCCGTCGAAGGCATGAGGTCAGGGTGGCTCCACGGCGCATCGCGCTCGTCGGAACCCTGGCGATCGCGTAGTGCAGCCCACAGGGTCGCAGCCTCGCGAAGCTTGCGGGGTCGCAGCTCGAGTCCGACGAGTGACGCGAACGTCTGCTCGGCGGGTCCGCCGGCGCCACGACGACGACGCATGGCCTCGGCAAGAGGCGCAGCGGCGGGCATACGGTCCTTGGTGGCCTGGGCGACGACTTCATCGACCCAGCCCTCGATCAGGGCGAGCAGGGTCTCGAGTCGTTCGAGCGCCTTGAGCTGTTCGGGCGTGCTCTCGGGCTCGAACAGTCCGCCGCTCATGGCTTCCTGGATCGCCTCGGGGCGCGACGGGTCGATGTCGCGGATCTGGGACTCGATGGCCGAGACGTCGATACGGGTGCCGCGGCCGAACTCCTCGACAGCACCGACCAACGCCGGACGAAGCCAGGGGGCGTGCTGGAACAGACGGTGATGTGCGCACTCGCGGAGCACGACGTACAAGAGGACATCGGATGCCGAGTGCTCGAGACCTTCGCCGAACGCCGCAACGCCCTCGGGCAGTACGGCGGCGACCTTCTCGGGGCCGAGCGGAAGGCCGATGTCGGTTGACGAGAGAACCTCACCGGCGAGACCGCCGAGTGCCTGGCCGACCTGCTGGCCGAACATTGCTCCGCCCGCCTGGTTGAGCATGCCCATCAGCGGACCTGCCATCGCCTTGGCCTCCTCGGGCAATGCGTCGGCCATCGCCTTGACCACGTGCTCGGCGATCGGCTCGACGAGTGTCTGCCAGGTGCCAGAGGTTGCTTCGATCCACTCGGCGCGGCTCCACGCTGTGCTCGTCGTGGCTCCGGCGGGGATGGTCGTGGCGGTGTCGAGCCAGGACTCGGCCAGGCGTACGGCATCGTCCACGGCACCCTGCTGCGCCGCGTTGGGCGTGGGGTCCGGGCCGGCAGCCGCAGCCGTGTGGCGTGCAACGTCCTTGGCGAGCTCGAAGTTGACGCTTCCCTCGTGCGGGGCAAACATCTTCTGCATCTGCCCCATGATCTGATTCATGTCGAGCTGGCCGCCGGCGAATGCGCCGAAGATCTGCTCCATCGGCGTACCGGCGAAGGGGTTCTGCGGATCGTTCGCTGCGTCGTCTTTATCGTCCTCGGACATATCTCAACAGTAGCCACCCGTTCACGGGACTCCACAGAATCCGTGTTCGCCCTGCGAGGAATCCCGACTCCTCGTCCATATGGCTTGCCGTCACTGACTAGGCTCGGGTTGTGTCCGACGCATCAACGTTGAGCCGCCGCTACACGACGATGCTCGTCGCGGTGCTCTCTCTCATTGCCCTCACCTGCGTTGCGATGCTCGTGCCCGTTCCGTACGTGATGATGCGCCCCGGGCCCGCCTTTGACACGCTCGGCGAGTTTGAGGGCAAGGCGATGTTCACGTTCGACAAGAGCGTCAAGACCTATCCGACCGAAGGCTCACTCGACTTCACCACCGTTTCCGTCACCCGCGCTGACCGCAACGTGTCGCTGGGCGATGCCGTGTGGGCATACTTCGGCGACGACAACGCGGTCGTACCCAAATCGCTGATCTATCCCGACGAGGAGACCGCTGAGCAGTCCTCCAAGGACGGGGCCGCCCAGCTCGACAGCTCCAAGGACTCCTCGCGCGTCGCCGCACTGCGAGCTGCCGGCTACACAGTGACCGGTACGCCGCAGATCGCCGGCGTCGTCAAGGGTGGCGCCGCGGACGGCAAGCTCAAGGCCGGAGACATCGTCACGGGTGTCGACGGGGCGAAGGTCGACTCGGCCGAGCAGCTAGTGAAGGTCGTCGGCGAGCACGAGCCCGGCGACGTGGTGACGATCTCAATCACCCGCAAGGGCAAGGCGCAGGACGTTGCGATCACGACCAAGCCCGCGGCCGACAACCCCAAGCTCCCGCGCATCGGTGTCACCCTGGGCACCAAGTACAAGTACCCGTTCACGATCAACAACAACGTCGGTCGAACCATCGGCGGACCGAGTGCCGGAACGATGTTCGCCCTGGCGATCTACGACAAGCTGACCCCCGGCGCACTGACCGGTGGCAAGAAGGTCGCCGGCACTGGCGAGATGGCGCCCGACGGCACGGTCGGACCGATCGGCGGCGTACGTCAAAAGATGGCAGGCGCCGCGCAGCACGACACCAAGATCTTCCTCGTACCAGCCGCCAACTGCGCCGAGGCCGCGGACGGCGACAACTTCGGTATGAAGCTCATCAAGATCACCAAGCTCGACGACGCGATCAGGTCGCTCGAGGCGTTGGCCAGAGATCCCCAGGCGAAGGTGCCGTCGTGCAGCTGATGCCCGACTCGCCGCTGCGCAGGGCGGCTCTGGAGATGGAAGCGCACGTCGCGGCCGACGGCTGGGACCAGGCGCCGCGGCTGTTCGCTCTCGTGGCCACCGCTGATCTCGTCTCCAAGCAGCCCGACCTGGCCGATCAGCTGTCGTCCGACTCCGGCGAGATCACGCTGGTCGAGCAGGACGGCGTACCGGCCGACCGGCCGCTCGAGGACCTGCTCCTCGAGATCGCGTGGCCCGACAGCGTGATGGGATGCGCTGCCGTACTCGAGCGGATCATGCTTCCACCCGAGGCTGAAGCGGCGCTGCCGGAGGATCCCGACGAGATGTTCATGGCGGCCGCCGCGCACCCGGACCGACAAGAGGTACGACTGATCGCCGCGGTCACCCGTGACGGTGCTGCGCACAGCGCCGTACGCGCTCGCGAACCCGACGACGCCGCGTTGCTCGAGGGCCCCGATCTTGTACCCGGGCTGATCGAGCAACTACGGCGAACACTGGCATAGAGTCTTAATTCACCCCTACACAGGAGCACCGTGAGCGACATCTTCGGAACACCCCGACCGCGATCCGCGCCGCGTCCGCCTGACGGCCGACGTCGTGTTCTGGTGCCCACGCTGGTCACCCTCGCCGTGTTGCTGTTCCTCGGCTCGATCTTCACGAGTGTGTGGACCGACCGCCTGTGGTTCAAGTCGGTTGGCTACAGCGAGGTCTTCCAGAGTGTGCTGACGACCCGCATCGCACTGTTCCTCATCATGGGGCTGATCTTCGGACTCTTCGTCGTGGCGAACCTCTACATCGCCTATCGAACCCGCCCCGATTCTGTGCCAGTACGCCGTGATGACCCCGCGTACCGCTATCGCCTCGCGCTGACCCCGATCCTGCGCCCCGTCCTGATCGTCGTCGGCGTCGTGCTCACCGGTTTCGCCGGCTCCGTGGCCGCCAGCCACTGGGACACGTTCAAGATGTGGAGCAACAGCACTTCGTTCGGCATCAAGGACCCGCAGTTCGGCAAGGACGTCGGCTTCTACGTCTTCGAGTACCCGTGGTTCAGGTTCGTGACCTCGTTCTCGTTCGCGATGATCGTCATCACGGTTCTCGCGGTGATCTTCGTCAACTACGTGTATGGCGGCATCCGCATCTCCGGCCGCGGCCCCAAGCTCACCCGCGCCGCCCAGGTGCACCTCTCGGTGCTGGTTGGCCTCGGCGTGCTGCTGCGCGCGGTGTCCTACTACCTCGACCGATTCGGCTTGGCGATCGCCTCGTCGAAGCTCTTCGACGGCATCGGCTACACCGACGACAACGCACGTATTCCGAGCAAAAACATCCTGATCTACGTCGCGATCCTGTGCGCCGTCTTGTTCTTCGCCTCGATCTTCGTCCGCTCGTGGGCGCTTCCGGCCATGAGCCTCGGTCTTCTTGCCATCGCTTCGATCCTTATTGGTGCGATCTGGCCCGCGGTCATGCAGGGATTCCAGGTCAACCCGTCGGAGCCCGACAAAGAAGGCAAGTACATCGCCCGCAACATCGAGGCGACGAGGCAGGCGTACGACGTCGACGACGTGAAGGTTGAGTCCTATTCGGCCAACACCACTCTGACCCCCTCAGAGCTGGCGGCATCGGCGGAGTCCCGCGTTAGCACCCGTCTTCTCGACCCGACGTTGATCTCGCCCGCTTTCGAACAGCTGCAGCAGGTTCGCGGCTACTACGCCGTACCGCCGACGCTCGATGTCGACCGTTACAAGCTCGGCGATGACGACCAGCCGCAGGACATCATCATCGCGGCGCGTGAGCTCGACCTGAACGGTTTGCAGTCGTCCCAGCGCAACTGGGCCAACGACCACACCGTCTACACGCACGGCTACGGCGTCATCGCGGCCCGGGGCAACCAGCGTGGAGCCAACGGCGAACCCGTGTTCGTCGAGCGCGACATTCCGCCCGTGGGCGAGCTTGAGACCGACACCCCGCCGCGCATCTACTTCGGTGAGCAGTCGCCGACCTACTCAATCGTCGGTGGCCCCGAGGGTGCCAAGCCGATCGAGGTCGACATCCCGCGTGGTGGCTCGTCTGGCGATGACAAGGCGAACGCGACCCAGAACACGTACGACGGCAAGGGTGGCGTCCCGATCGGTGGCATCTTCAACAAGGCGCTGTACGCGTTCAAGTTCGCCGAGCCCAAGATCGTGCTGTCGAGCCGCGTCAACTCCGAATCCAAGATCCTGTACGACCGCGAGCCGCGGGATCGCGTCGAGAAGGTCGCTCCGTGGCTGACTGTCGACGGTGACTCCTACCCGGCGGTCGTTGACGGCCGTGTCGTGTGGATCGTGGACGGATACACGACCAGCAACTCCTACCCGAACTCCGAGCACCGCTCGCTGCGTGAGGCGACTGCCGACACGCTGACCGACGGCAATGCGCAGGCTGCGCTGCCGACGGATCAGGTCAACTACATGCGCAACTCCGTCAAGGCAGTTGTTGATGCCTATGACGGCAGCGTGAAGCTCTACCAGTGGGACACCAAGGACCCGGTGCTCAAGACGTGGATGAAGGTCTTCCCCGACGTGGTTGAGCCCAAGTCGAAGATCAGCGGCGCGCTGTTGGAGCACCTGCGCTACCCGGTCGACCTGTTCAAGGTGCAGCGCGACGTCCTCCAGCGCTACCACGTGACCGAGGAGCAGACGTTCTACGAGGACGGCGAGCGCTGGAAGGTGCCCGAGGATCCCGCAGCACCGGGCACGACCAAGGCGCTGCAGCCGCCGTACTACCTCTCCACGGCGCTCCCGGGAGAGGAGACCCCCAAGTTCTCGGTGACCTCCGTCTACCTGCCCAACAGCAGGCAGAACCTCGCTGCGTTCGTGTCGGTCAACTCCGAGGCGACCGACACCGAGAACTTCGGCAAGATGAAGATCCTGCAGCTGCCGAGCGAGACGCAGATCTCCGGACCGAGCCAGATCGCCAACGACTTCCAGGCTGACAAGGGCGTCTCGCAGGCGCTGTTGCAGTACCAGCAGTCCAAGACCACGACGATCAAGTACGGCAACCTGCTGACCCTGCCGGTCGGCAACGGGCTGCTGTACGTGCAGCCGGTCTACATCCAGCGCGCTGCGCAGGAGGGCTCGTACCCGGTGCTCCAGTTCGTGATCGCGTCGTTCGGCGGCAATGTCGGCTTCGGCACGACGCTCGACGAGGCTTTGCGGGTTGCGCTGGGTCTCGAAGAGGGCACGACGCCAGACGAAGGCGAGCCGTCCACTCCCGAGGAGCCCGGCTCTGCCAAGACGGCGTCGCAGCTGCTCGCGGATGCCTCTGAGTACTACGAGCAGGCGCAGGACGCGCTCAAGGACGGCAACCTGGCGACATACCAGCGCCGAATCGAGCAGATGGCCGATGCGCTGGAGGCTGCCAAGAAGGCCGTCGACGCTCCGAAGAAGTAGTTCTCTCGCGGCTGGCGACCCCGGATTTGATCCGCGGGTCGCCGCCCCGTAAAGTAGCGAGAGCGACGCGGGGTGGAGCAGCTCGGTAGCTCGCTGGGCTCATAACCCAGAGGTCACAGGTTCAAATCCTGTCCCCGCTACCAAAGAAGGCCCGGACCAAAAGGTCCGGGCCTTCGTCATGAGTTTGGTACCTGTGCCCGTTCGGTGTGTCTCGATCCGTCGGAGACGTGTCAGTGCGTTCGTCCGGCTCTGTGAGCGAGACTAGGCCGACGGAGGTGAGCGAATGTACGAGCCGAGCACGGCAGGTCCAGTGACCAACGGCGGAATCTCGCACTGGTACAGCGACGTTGGCATGCCGACACCAGGTGCGCCTCTGGGCCGTGACCTCGACGTAGATGTGTGCATCGTCGGAGGAGGTCTCACCGGCCTGTGGACTGCCTACTACCTGAAGCACGCTGATCCTGGACTGCGCATCGCCATCCTCGAAGCCGAGTTCGCAGGCTTCGGAGCATCAGGGCGCAACGGCGGGTGGCTCTCGTCTGCACTGATGGGAAGCGTCTCCGGCTACTCCCGAGGACCCAGAGGTGCCGCCGGTGTGGAAGCACTCGGGGAGGAGTTGCGGTCCACCGTGGACGAGGTCATTCGCGTCGCCGAAGCGGAAGCCATTCACGCCGACGTGGTGAAGTCTGGCGTGCTGTCGGTCGCCAGATCGCCTGCGCAGCTCGAGCGGATGCGAGAGTCCCTGGCCTCGGCCTCTTCGGGCAACCGCGCTATTGAGCTGACCTGCGATGAAGTACGCGAACGGATCAAAGTCGCCGGCGCGATCGGGGGCTCGTTCGACCCAGACTGCGCACGGGTGCACCCCGCCAAGCTGACACGCGGCCTCGCGACAGTCGTCCGGGGGCTCGGCGTCGAGCTGTACGAGAACAGTCGCGCACTCAGCATCAGGGAGGGAGCAGTCGCCACCGAGCACGCGACGGTACGCGCAACCTATGTGCTGCGGTGCACCGAGGGCTACACCGCAGCACTCCCGGGCCTGCGTCGTAACTGGCTTCCCATGAACTCAGCCATGATCGTGACAGAACCGCTGTCCGACGGGCTCTGGGCCGACATCGGTTGGCAAGGCCGTGAGCTGCTCGGCGACTTTGCGAACGCGTACTTCTATGCGCAGCGAACTGCCGACGGTCGCATAGCTTTGGGAGGGCGGGGTGTCCCTTATCGATTCGGGTCTCGTACGGACGTCAACGGTGAGACTCAGGACTGGACCATCTCGTCGCTGCGAGACGTCCTCCATCAGGCCTTCCCGCAAACCAGGAACGAGACCATCTCCCAAGCGTGGTGCGGCGTGCTGGCAGTTCCACGCGACTGGTGCGCCAGTGTCGGCATGGATCCGAAGACGGGGCTGGGGTGGGCAGGTGGATACGTCGGTCACGGCGTCGCTGCAACCAACCTCGCTGGACGAACCCTGCGCGACCTCGTACTCGGCGACGACACTGATCTCGCAGCCCTGCCGTGGGTCAACCACCGCATTCGCAAATGGGAGCCCGAGCCGTTGCGTTGGTTGGGGGTCAGAGCGATGTACGGCCTGTATCGGACGGCGGATCGCCGCGAAGACAAAGGCGGCGGGGTCAGCCGCATCGGACGCCTGGGCGACAAGATCTCGGGTCGCTAGATCCAGTCGGAGTGTGCCCCACGGCCCGAAGACCGGTACGGCGTCAGTCGGCGATGAAGAACATCTGCTTGTTGACGAACTCGTCCATGCCGAGCGGACCGAGCTCGCGGCCGAACCCGGAGCGCTTGACCCCGCCGAATGGGATCTCCGCGCCCTCGCCGGCCGCGCTGTTGACGTTCGCCATGCCCACCTCGAGTCGTTGCGCGATCCTGCGAGCCCGCTCGGGATCGGCGCTGAACACGGCACCGCCCAGGCCGTACTGCGTGTCGTTTGCCAGCTCGAGAGCTTCCTCGTCGCTGCCCACCTTGTAGACGACAGCGACGGGGCCAAAGAGCTCTTCGCTGTAGGCCCGCATCTCCTTGGTAACACCGGTCAGCACGGCTGGGGTGTAGTGCGCAGCGGGCCCGTCGGCGAGCTCGCCTCCGGCGTGCAGGGTCGCGCCCTTGTCGACGGCTTCCTGTACCTGCTCGGCCAGGATCTCGGCACCCTTCCGGGACGCTAACGGTGCGAACGAGCCTGGGGCGATCGATAGCGCCTTGGACGTCAACTCCGACACGAAGTCGTCGTACGCGTCCTCCATGACGATCATCCGCTTGTTCGAGTTGCAGACCTGGCCAGCGTTGTACATTCGGAAGTCCCACGCGGTCCCGGCCACGTCGACGATGTTGGTCGCGTCGAGCACGACGAAGGGGTCGGAGCCGCCCAGTTCGAGCACGCACTTCTTGAGGTTCTTGCCCGCAAGCGCAGCCACCACGGACCCGGCTCTTTCGGAGCCGGTCAGGGAGACGCCCTGGATGCGTGGGTCGGCAATGATCGTCTCGATCTGCTCGTGGGAGGCAAACACGTTGACGTACGCACCCTCGGGCACTCCGGCGTCTTTCATGATCTGCTCCACGGCGAGTGCCGACTTCGGCACCGACTCAGCGTGCTTGAGGATGATCGTGTTGCCCAGCATGAGGTTGGGCGCTGCGAATCGGGCGATCTGGTAGTACGGGAAGTTCCACGGCATGATCCCGAGAAGCGGACCAACTGGCAGCTTTCGCACCAAGGCCTTGCCGCCGGAGAACGTCTTGATCGGCTGGTCGGCGGCCAGAGTGGGACCCTCCGTGGCGAAGTAGTCGAAGATCGACTGGCAGAACTCAGCCTCCTCGAGGCCCTCGCCGATCGGCTTGCCCATCTCCTCGTTGGCGATCGCGGCCAGTGCGTCCGCCCGCTCAGCGAACAATGCGGCGACCTTCTTGACGATCTCGCCTCGATCCGCGATCGGCACGTCCTTCCACGAGGCGTACGCCTGCGTGGCTGTGGTGATTGCCGACTCGATGTCGGCGTCGGTAGCGGTGTCGAAGGTCTGGACGACCTCACCCGTGGCGGGGTTGATGACCTGGTAGGCGGGTCCTGATGTCGTGGTCACGTTTGCTCCTTGGGTGGGCCGCGGTTGATGCCAATCATGCCAGCGTCAATGATCAGTCGGCCCTAATCCTTGACCCGTTTCGTCTCGTACGCCCACATCGCAACCTCGACCCGGTTGCGGGCACCGATCTTGTTCATCAGCGCGGCGATGTGGGTCTTCACGGTGCTCACGGTGATGAACAGCTCTTCGGCGATCTCGGAGTTGGTACGCCCGCGGGCGACGGTCAGCAGGACCTCCTCCTCGCGTTCGGTGAGCGGCTCGATCGCCTGGGCCGGCGGGGTGGCTCGTTCCAGGCCCGCCAGCGTGGTGAGCAAGCGGCGGGTGATGGCGGGGGAGATGAGCGCGTCACCGTTCGCGGCGGCCTCGATCGCCTGGACCAGCAGCTCAGGTCCGGCGTCCTTGAGCAGGAAGCCCCGGGCTCCGGCCTTGAGGGCACCGTGGACGTACTCGTCGAGATCGAAGGTCGTGATGACCACGATGGCGAGGGGGTCCTCGACGCCGGGGCCGGCGAGCTCGCGGGTGGCTTCGACGCCGTCCATACCGGGCATCCGGATGTCGAACAGGCAGACGTCGGGACGCAGCTCACGGGCCATCGCCACAGCCTGATGACCATCGACCGCCTCGCCGACAACCTCGATCCCGGGCTGCGCGTTGAGGATCATCGTCAGGCCCGTGCGTACCAGGAGCTGGTCGTCCGCGACCACCACCCGGATGGTCACCGCGGCACCTCGCGCGGCAGGGTCGCCTCAACCGTCCAGCCACCGGCCGGGTCCGGCCCGGCCTGGCATGCGCCGCCGAGAAGCTTGGCCCGCTCAGCCATCCCCAGCAGGCCATAGCCCACGCTGGTCGAGAGGCGAGCTGCTTCTCCGTCGTCGTGCACACGCAACTGTACGACGCCGGCCTCGCCGCTGACCGCCACGCTGACCCTCGTGGGGTGGATGGCGTGTCGGATCGCGTTGGTGACCGATTCCTGACAGATCCGGTACACCGCCACCTCGACCGGCTGTGGCAGGTCGGCGAGATCGCCCACGCGCTTCACCTGCACGAGAGGGCTCATCCGGGTCAGCTCGTCCAGATCGCCGATGCCCCGCTGCGGTGCGTACTCGACCGCGTCGCCATCGCGGAGCACGCGGACCATCGTGCGCATCTCGGACAATGTCCGGGAGGCCTCGGCCTCGATCACTGCCAGTGCCTCGAGGCCTGCGGCCGGGTCTGTGGCCGCTACCGCTCGCCCTGCCTGCGCCTGGATCGCGATGGCAGAGACGTGGTGCGCGACGGTGTCGTGCAGCTCGCGGGCGAGCTCACCGCGCTCCAGGGTTCTGACCTGCTGGACCTCGCGACCGCGGGCCACCGCGCGGTAGCGCATCGCGGCCCCGAGAGCGAACGACGCGACCACCACGGTGGCGCCGCCGATCAGATCCTCGGCTTTGTCACTGGCGGCGAGTCCCAGACTCACCGGTACCGCGACGATCGCCGTACCGATCAGGGCCTCGCGTCCCGATGCCCAGCGATACAACGCGTAGGGCAGCAGAAGGATCCCGATCATCGAGTTCAGACCCACCTCGGAGACGTCGTCGATGAACGCCGGGAGGTGCAGCACCAGCGCGCCACCGAATCCGATCGCGGTTGCCAGCAGCGGATGAGTACGTCGCCAGAGCAGGGCAGGGATCACCAGGAGCGCGACCACCGTGGCCAAGGGGCGCCACGTGACGTCGGGGCGGAAGATCGACTCGGCTATGACCGCGATGAACATTGCGCCGACCAGGGCCCAGTCTCGCCAGTCGCGTGCTGGCGGGTCCGGGGCACGGGGCTCGGCCAGGACTGAGCGAAAGAAGGCGGTCACCATCACCCCACCCTAGAGAGCGGAGGGCCTCACCGTACGGGGCACAGGCACGAGCTTCTCCTAGTCCTTTCGGCCGAGGTGCCAACCACTCCCTGGCCCGATGTGGATCGTTCGTCGCCGGGCCACGGTAGACATATGTCTGATCTCCTCTACCGGCTCGGCCGGTCTGCCGCGACCCGTCCCTGGACCGCCATCGGCTCGTGGGTCGTCCTCGCGGTCATCGTCCTCACTTCCTCCGCTGCCTTTGGCCGCGACCTCGATGAGAGCTTCGAGGCCCCCGGCCTCGATTCCCACCGGGCTGGTGAGTTGCTCGCCGAGGCCCAGGCCGATGAAGGCGGGATCACCGCTCACGTCGTGCTCGAAGCGCCGGACGCCGAGACGCAGGTGGTGCCCGTTGAGGTGGCCCTCGCCGAGCTTCCCCGCGTGCTAGGTACGACGAGCAGCGTTTCGCCGGAGGGTGACATCGCGCTCGTACGGGTGCAGTACCCGGCGATCGAGCACCTCGAGAAGGCCGACCTGGACAACCTCAAAGAAGTCGTGGCCGACTTGAGTGCCGAGTCGTCGCTGACCCTGGAGACTGGCGGCGACCTGTTCTTCGCGTTCGAGGAAGCCCCCACCGGGCTCGGCGAAGTGGCGGGGATCGTCGTGGCGATGATCGTGCTGCTGATCGCGTTCGGGTCCTTCATCGCCATGGGGCTGCCGATCGGGATGGCGCTTCTCGGTCTGGTCGTGGGGGTCACCTCGATGAAGCTGGTGACGTACCTGATCGACATCCCGGCCTGGGCGCCGGAGCTGGCGGCCATGGTCGGGCTCGGTGTCGGCATCGACTACGCGCTCTTCCTGGTCACCCGGCACCGCGAGCACCTGGCCCAGGGGATGCCGGTTCCCGAAGCGGTCGGCCGGGCTCTGGCAACGGCAGGACAGGCGGTGATCTTCGCCGGCGGTACGGTCGTGGTGGCGATCCTTGGGTTGCTCGTCGCGGGGATCCCGTTCGTCACCGGTGGTGGAGTCGCCATCTCGGCGATGGTGCTCGTGATGGTGCTCGCTTCGATCACCTTGCTTCCGGCACTTCTCG
Source organism: Aeromicrobium sp. (assembly GCA_036676545.1). GTDB lineage: Bacteria > Actinomycetota > Actinomycetes > Propionibacteriales > Nocardioidaceae > Aeromicrobium. The sequence goes on from JAKFCR010000032.1 coordinate 27,489, forward strand.
GACTGGCAGGTCACCGGATCAACGGACGCCGGCGTACACCACATCGGCCGAGCACCGGCTGGTACCGGTGGGGCGCTCACGTGACCCGCAACGCGACGGCGTACCTCGTCGGGGGATCGGTCCTCATGCTGGCTCTGGCAGCGCCCGTTCTCGCCCTCAACCTGGGATTCCCCGACGACGGCACCAAGCCGGAGTCGAGGACCGAACGACGTGCGTACGACCTGATTGCCGAGGGCTTCGGCCCCGGAGCCAACGGGCCGCTGGTGATCGCGGTCGACGTCTCGCAGGATGCGTCGATCGTCACGCCGCTGGCAAACGCGGTGGCCGCCGACCCGGGCATCGTGTCGGTCGGCGACCCGAGCATCGACCTTCAGGCGGGGGTGGCGACCTTGGTGGCGCAGCCGACTACGTCGCCCCAGGACGAAGCCACCCAGGGAACTGTGGCCAGGCTCCGCAATGACGTCTTCCCTGCGGTTCTCGACGGCACGTCAGCGACCGCCCATGTGGGCGGGCAGACAGCCACCTTCGCGGACCTTGGTGACAGGGTGCAGGAGCGTATGCCGCGGTTCGTGGCGGCGGTGCTGGTGCTGTCGTTCCTGTTGCTGACGCTGCTGTTCCGGTCGGTCCTGGTGCCGCTGAAGGCTGTCCTGATGAACCTGCTGAGTGTCGGCGCTGCGTACGGCGTCCTGGTGATGGTCTTCCAGTGGGGCTGGGCGGCCGGTCTCATCGGCGTGGAGTCGACGGTGCCGATCGTGTCGTTCATCCCGCTCTTCATGTTCGCGATCCTGTTTGGGCTCTCGATGGACTACGAGGTGTTCCTGCTGTCGCGGGTGCGGGAGGAGTACCGCCGTCACGGCGACAACACCCGCGCTGTCATCGAAGGAATCGCGGGCACCGGCCGCACCATCACAGCGGCAGCGCTGATCATGGTGGCTGTCTTCTCGGGCTTCATCCTCGGCAGTGATCCGGTGGTGAAGATGATGGGAGTGGGACTGGCCACGGCCATCTTCCTTGACGCGACCGTCGTACGGCTGATGCTGGTCCCCGCGACCATGAAGCTCTTGGGCGATCGGAACTGGTGGTTGCCGGGGTGGCTGGATCGACTGCTGCCCGACCTGGACCCGGAGGTGGCGTCCGAGAACGTGGAGGCACCCACCCAATCAAGCCAAGGAGTTCTGCGATGAAGACCCCTCATTCCCGCACCGCAACAGAGAACTCGCAGTCCAGGGGCACGCTGGAAGATGTGCGCCTTCCCGTGCAGGCCAAGCTCGCAGCAGCATGGACCAGTTTCATGTTCTTCTACATCTACGTCGACTATCTCCACCTGTACAAGCCTGGCGTCGTCGACGACATCCTGGCTGGCGTCGTCTTCGAGTTCGACATAAGCCAGACCTTCGTAGTCAGTTCGCTCATCCTCGTCGGGATCCCGGCCCTCATGATCCTGCTCTCCATGACACTGGCCGCCCGTGCGAACCGCCTTCTCAACCTCGTCGTGGCATCGCTCTACATCCCCGTATCGGTGTTCAACGTGGTCGGCGAGTCCTGGACATACTTCTACGGCCTGGGCGTCGTGGTCGAAGTGATCCTCCTCGCCTTCATCCTGCGCTCCGCCTGGACCTGGCCACGCCGCACGACGTAATCGCCTTCTGCATGTGGAACCGATGCGTATGTCAGCCGAGCAGGAGGACCACGCCGACCGTGCCCGTGTAGACGTGAGCCCAGAACGGTGGACTGAACAAGCCAGCAAATCGGGTCGCGACGAACCCTGCCAAGAACGCGAGCCCCCAGATGACGCCGGCCCAGCCCAGCCAGGTAGGCACAGCGTCTGACGCCAGCAGAGCAACACCCAGAACGGCCGAACTCGCGTAGGCAATGAGCATGTGAACGACGTACAGGGCTCCTGGCCATTGGTTGTACGCTGCGAACCCCTCGGGCACCTGACCGGCTGCCGCGTGCTCGGCAGCCCACGGCGTCACGGTGAGCCGGAACGTCAAAGAGGTAATCCAGCAGACCGCGCCAGCCACGTACGCAACAGTGGCCATGCCTGCCAGAACTCTGGCGGTGGACTCCTGTAAGGCCAAGGTGAGGCCCACCAGTCCGGCAGGAGTGACGACCATTGCAGCGATCAGCCAGGTGTTTATCCATACCCAGCGTCGACGGTCGCGATGGATGGCGGTCAGCGACTCCTGCAGCGGCTCTTGGTATTCCAATCGCCATGCGGAGGCACCCACCAGAAAGATCACCAGTCCGGCGACGAGGACGCCACCGATGAGGATTTCATCGTCCATATGGGCATCATGACAGCCCGATCAGCCCTCGAAAAGCATTCCTTGTCGGGGCGGCGACGCGTTGGTGACGGGTCGTGTGAACCCCTTCGGGATGCCGTGTCTGCGTGACCCTAGAGCGGCACCGGGTCGCCGAAGGTGGCGCGCATCTGCTCGGTCCATGTCGTGAGGACGACCGGGGCGTCGAGTAGGCCGAGGCTCGCCATTTCCTTCGCGATCGGGTGGCCGCCGAGCGTCAGCGCGACCTCGGCATCGAAGAACATGCCGGTACCCGAACCACCCTGGGTGAAAGGCGTACGGTGCGGGCGCCCGTCGATGAGCGTGTAGGACACCAGGTCCATCGGTGGCATCTCGTCGTCGCCGCCGCGCGGGATGGTGATGTCGAGGACGAGCTCGCCGTCCATCTCGAGAACCCATCGCGAGGTCGACTCGTCGTTGGTGACCTCGATCCGCTCGACGCTCTTGGGGAAGCCCCAGATCTGGTTGCCGGCCACACAGGTGAAGTGCTCGGTCACTGGCAGGTGGGTGATGATGTTGCCGTCGGGACCGCCCCCTTCGGGGCGGACGAAGAAGATGGTGCCGATCTCGAGGTAACTGCCGAGGTCGTTGTCCTTGTAGTCGACGAGCGCCAGCGCGAACTGGGCGCGACCCGGCTCGGTCTCGATCACGTCGAACCCGGCCGGCGCGAGCGCCTGAGCGGCTTCGAGGGGTACGTCGTACATCACGGTCGCGTTGGTGCCGGCCCGCACCTGTACGGGCATCGTGACGGTTTGGCCGAGGACGTCATGGGTGGTCATGGAGTCATCGAAGCAACTTTTGCCGCGATTCGGAAGCACAACGCGCAGTTCAGGCGGTCTGCTCGCCCAATCGAGGGAACGGCTCGAGCGAGAAGATGATCTCGACTGGCACCTCGAAGAACGCCGCGATGCTGAGTGCCAAGTGAAGGCTTGGGCTGAACTCTCCGCGTTCGAGGTAGCCGATCGTTTGGTAGTGCACGCCCA
>JAKFCR010000033.1:0-7132 GCA_036676545.1 Aeromicrobium sp.
CCGACGATGTTGCCGACGAAAAGCATTCCGAGACCGACGAGACGCCAGACACCGAGTTGGGCCGCGTCGGGAGAACCGTCGAGTCCTTCATCGTTCATCGTTGGTCGTCATTTTCGGCGGCCATCCTCGGTGGTTCGGGGTCACGAGCAAGGCTCGCGATCTGTTCGTGAAAGTTATCACGAGCGCAAAACGCGCTCCAACTCGGGATGCCCTATGACCAGACCTTCTCATCGAGCTTCGGCAGCACGAAAACTGCTGCTGCCGTGAGTACGGCGAGGACCCCGAATCCGACGATCGACTGCCATCCGCTGAACAGGCTGATGACGACGCTGCCGAACGCCACGAGTCCCGCTCCCGCGTACATGAGCAGCACCGCACGCCGGTGGGAGTGACCGATCTCGAGCAGCCGGTGGTGGATGTGCATCTTGTCCGGGCTGAACGGTGACCTTCCGGCCCGGGTACGCCTGACCACGGCAAGGCCGAGGTCTACGAACGGCACCAGCAGGATGGTGAACGGAAGTATGAGCGGCAGAAGCGCAGGTAGGAAGCTGTTGACCTCGGCCCCGCCGACACCCTCAGTCAGGCTCGTCGCCGGGAACTGGCCGGTGAGACTGATCGAGGAGCACGCCAGCACGAACCCGATCAGCATCGAGCCCGAGTCGCCGATGAACATTCGAGCCGGGAAGAAGTTGTGCGGGAGTATGCCGATGCAGGCCCCTGCGAGAGCCGCGGTGAGCAACGCAGCAGCAATAGCGCGGGTCTCCCCGTTCTCGACCGCGAGGATGAACGCGTACGCGAAGAACGCGACCGCGCCGATCGCGACGATGCCAGCAGCCAAGCCGTCGAGACCATCGACGAAATTGACCGCATTGGCGGTGCCGACGATCAGGATGACCGTGAAGATCATCGCCTGGATCTGGTCGAGGCCCAGATAGCTGCCATACAGCGGAAGGTAGAAGAACTGCACGCCCTGCGTCACGACGATGATCGCGGCGAGCACCTGTCCGGCGAACTTGCTGAGTGCGTCGAGCTCATACAGGTCGTCGATGATGCCAACCAGGCAGATGACCGCTCCGCCGAGCAGCACCCCGCGTACGGGGCCGAACACCGTCGAGTCGGCCAGCGACAGGAACGGCAGGTGCATCGAGACGAGATAGGCCGACAACAAGCCGCCGAACATCGCGGGACCGCCGAAGTAGGGCGTCGGAATCGCGTGCACATCGCGGTCACGCACTCGCGCAACGGCGCCGAAGCGTACGGCGAGCTGGCGGGCGATCGATGCCAGGAGGTAGGTGACTCCCAGGGAGATGCCGAAGACGACGAGATACTCGCGCATGGGTCAGCTGACCTCGTCCGCTGGCTCGATCGTGTTGTTGTACGCGTGCAGCACCTCGAGGGTGACTCCCCCGGCTCGCAGGATGCGAGGGGTGGTCCCGGTCGCGTCGAGGATCGTCGATGGCACGCCAGATGCTGACGGACCGCCATCGAGGTAGACCGCCACCTTCGAGCCGAGCATGTTCTCGGCCTCTTCGATCGTCTGGGCCGCCGGCTGGCTGGTGATGTTCGCGCTGCTGACGGCTAGAGGTCCGGTCTGCTTGAGGAGCGCTAGAGCGCGTTCGTCATCGGGCATGCGTACGGCCACGGTGTTGTGAGTCTCGCCGAGGTCCCAAGTCAGCGATGACTGCTGCTTGAGGATCACGGTGAGCGGCCCCGGCCACAGCTCGTCGACGGCGGCGCGCAGCCAGGACGGCACCTCATCGGCAAGCGCATCGAGTGTCGTGGGCGCGCCCACCAGCACCGGCGGCGGCATCTGGCGGCTCCGCCCCTTCGCATCGAGCAAGCTCTGCACGGCGTGCGGGGAGAAGGCGTCGGCTGCAAGTCCGTAGACCGTGTCGGTCGGCAGGACGACGAGATTGCCGGAGTCGAGGGCGGTCTTGGCGGCCTTGAGTCCTTTGTCGAACTCCTCGGGCACAGCGCAGTCGAACTTCACGGAGTCATCCTAGAGCGCGCTCAGAACCAGCTGATGCCGTGGAGGACGAACGCGATCGCCAGGAACTGGAGCAGTCGCCCGATGAACACCATCGACAGGAACAGCCATTGGGGTTGCCGCGAGGCACCAGCGAGGATCGTCACGATTGCCAGTGGCGGGATGCCGGTCAGCGATGACGCGAACGCCGTGATCGCACCCGCGTACGGGCGGTCGAGCAACGTCAGCAGCCAGTCACTCAGCCGGCGTACCTGGGCGAACAGCTTGTTGCGGGGCGGCTTTCGCTCCACGGACGACCGGATCTTGCGACTGCCGGTACGAGCGAGCTGGAAGACGAATGCCTTGCCGATCACCGTGGCGATGACCAAGAAGAGGATCGCCAGGACGAGGGTCACTCGGCTGTCGACGGTGGCGCCGAGGCTGCCGACGAACAGCTCCGCGTTGATGAAGATCGGGAGCAGGGCCGATCCGATGCCTACGGCGAAGGCGGCTCCGAAGAGTGCAAGGTCGCCGCCCATAAGGGCATCAGACTATCTGTCGTCAGCCGGCAGGCTTGGTTGCCGTGACGAAACGGGGTCGGCGCGCCAGATCGAGGTTGTCTCGCACGTTGGTCCAGCGCGAAACGAACACCTCGGGAGCAGACTCCCCCTGCGCGTCGGCGTGCTCTGCGCCGACGACTCCCCCGGGCTTGAGCAGGCGCCAAGCCGTCTGTTCGAGCACCCGCATCGCGTCGAGACCGTCATCGCCTGACCACAGCGCGAGCGACGGGTCGTGGTCGCGTACTTCTGGCGCCACGCTCTCCCACGCATCCAGCGGTATGTAGGGAGGGTTGGCGACCACGATGTCGACCGTGCCGTCGAGGTCCGGGAACGCATCGGCCATGTCGCCGAGCCGGAGGTCCACGCCGGTGCCGTCGAGGTTGCGTTGTGCCCACTCGTACGCCGGTTCGTCGAGCTCGACCGCGTGTACTCGGGCACTTGGCACTTCGTGAACGACCGACAGCGAGATCGCGCCAGAGCCAGCGCACAGCTCAACGACCACGGGATTGACGAGAGTCTTTGCGTGGTCGATGGCCCAGCCGGCGAGCATCTCGGTCTCTGGTCGCGGCACGAACACACCGGGTCCGACCTCGAGGTCGACGTACCTGAACCCGGCCGAGCCGGTCAGGTGCTGCAGCGGAATGCGGGACGCGCGCGCCTCGATCAGCTTGAGGAAGGCGTCCTTCTGGATGCCATCGGGCCTCGCCATGCCGGCCAACGACATGCGTGGGACGCCGGTGACGTGACTGAGTAGCGACTCGGCGTCGTGCCTCGCCGACTCGACGCCAGCTGTCTCGAGAATCTCCGTCGCCTCGGCGAGCAACCGCTCAGCCTGCGTACGTACGCCTGTCATTCCCCTGCTTCGACGGCATCGAGCCGGGCGGCGAGATCTGCCTCGACGAGCGAGGTGATGACGTCGTCGAGCGCGCCATCCATCACCTGGTCGAGGTTGTAGGCCTTGAACCCCGTGCGGTGATCCGAGAGGCGGTTCTCGGGGAAGTTGTAGGTGCGGATGCGCTCAGAGCGGTCGACGGTACGGATCTGCGACTTGCGAGCGTCAGATGCCTCGGCATCGGCCGCCGCCTGAGCGGCTTCGAGCAGGCGGGCACGCAGGATTCGCATGGCCTGCTCGCGGTTCTGGAGCTGGCTCTTCTCGTTCTGGCAGCTTGCAACGATGCCGGTCGGGACGTGAGTGATGCGTACGGCCGAGTCGGTCGTGTTGACGCTCTGGCCACCCGGACCCGACGAACGGTAGACGTCGATGCGCAGATCGCTGTCGTTGATCTCGACGTCGATGTCCTCTGCCTCAGGCATGACGAGCACGCCAGCAGCGGACGTATGGATGCGGCCCTGTGACTCGGTCACCGGCACGCGCTGCACACGGTGCACGCCACCCTCGAACTTGAGCTGCGCGTACGGGGCCATGCCCGGCTCAGGAGTGCCCGATGCCTTCACCGCCATTGTCACGGACTTGTAGCCACCCAAGGCCGACTCTGTCGAGTCGAGGATCTCGGTCTTCCAGCCACGCTGCTCGGCGAACCGCGAGTACATACGTTGCAGGTCGCCGGCGAACAGCGCAGACTCCTCTCCGCCCTCGCCACCCTTGATCTCCATGAGGACGTCCTTGGAGTCAGCCGGGTCGCGGGGTACGAGGAGTCGCTGCAGGCGTTCGCTGAGCTCGGCGATACGCGGCTCCAGAGCCTCGATCTCGGCAGCAAAACTGGGATCCTCGGCGGCGAACTCGCGCGCGGCCTCGAGATCGCCGGTGGCCTGCTGGTAGTCGCGGTAGGTCTTCACGATCGCGCTGACCTCGGCGTACCGCTGGCCGAGCTTCTTGGCCAGGCCTTGGTCGGAGTGCACAGCAGGGTCGGACATCTTGCGCTCGAGCTCGGCATGCTCGGCGACGAGCGTCTCAACGGCTTCGAACATCACGCAATCCTTCCCGATCGGCTGGACACAACAACAGCGCCGACCCAAGCCATGGCTGGGGTCGGCGCTGGAACGTTGCTACTTCTTGGCGTAGCGCTTCTCGAAGCGGGCCACGCGTCCACCGGTGTCGAGGATCTTCTGCTTGCCCGTGTAGAACGGGTGGCAGGCCGAGCAGACATCGGCGCGCAGAACGCCCTCAGGCGCTGTGCTCTTGGTCGTGAACGAGTTGCCGCAGGTACAGGTGACCTGGGTCTCGACGTAATCGGGGTGAATGCCTTGCTTCATGGTGTCCTCTCGCGGCGACTGGGTCGTCTCGCTGAATGCGATCCGTGAACCAGTACCAAGGGTCAATTGTGCCAGTTGGCACAGGTGTAACGCGAATCCGGGTCGAGCAATTCCCTGCGCTACTCGGGCAGGAGGGCTTCGATGTCTTCCTTGATCTTGCTGGGGGCCGTCGTCGAGCTGTAGCGCTTGACCACATTGCCCTCGGCGTCGATCAGGAACTTGGTGAAGTTCCACTTGATCTTGCTGCCGCCGAGGCCGCTCTTCTCGCTCTTGAGCCACTTGTAGAGCGGGTGGGCGCCCTTGCCGTTGACCTCGATCTCGGAGAACAGCGGGAACGTGACGCCGTAGTTCTTCTCGCAGAACGTTGCGGTCTCAGTGTCGTCGCCGGGGTTCTGACCACCGAACTGATCGCACGGGAAGCCGAGAACGACGAGCCCGCGGTCGACGTACTCCTCGTAGATTCGCTCGAGGCCCTTGAACTGCGGAGTCAAACCACAGTTCGTCGCCGTGTTGACGACCAGGAGGACCTTGCCCTTGTAGTCGGACAGAAGCTGCTCGGTGCCATCAATGGCTGTGGCAGAGAAGTCGTGCGCAGTTGTCATGGCACCAGACTAGTAGGCCGTTCAACTACCGCTCACCCGGACAGCACGAAGCCCGGCACCCATCGGGATGCCGGGCTTCGAGCGTGACTCAGTTGCCGTTGGTGCTGTCCGGCATTGTCTTGTTGATCTCCATGAGGAACTCGACGTTGCTCTGCGTCTTCTTGAGCTTGCCCAGAATGAGCTCGAGGCCTTGCTGGCCCTCGAGACCCGAAAGGACTCGGCGAAGCTTCCATACGACAGCGAGCTCGTCCTTGCCCATGAGCAGCTCTTCACGACGCGTGCTCGAGGCGTCGACGTCGACAGCCGGGAAGATGCGCTTGTCGGCGAAGTCGCGGCGAAGGCGGAGCTCCCAGTTGCCGGTGCCCTTGAACTCCTCGAAGATGACCTCGTCCATACGCGAACCGGTCTCCACCAGCGCGGTGGCGAGGATCGTCAGCGAACCGCCGTCTTCGATGTTGCGAGCAGCGCCGAAGAACTTCTTGGGCGGGTAGAGCGCCGACGAGTCGACACCACCCGACATGATGCGTCCGCTCGTGGGAGCGGCGAGGTTGTAGGCACGGCCGAGACGCGTGATGCCGTCGAGCAGCAGCACGACGTCGTGACCCAGCTCGACGAGACGCTTGGCGCGCTCGATCGCGAGCTCGGCGACCATCGTGTGGTCGGTTGCCGGACGGTCGAACGTCGATGCGATGACCTCGCCCTTGACGGTCCGCTGGAAGTCGGTGACCTCTTCAGGACGCTCGTCGACCAGGACGATCATGAGGTGGACTTCGGGGTTGTTCTCGGTGATCGCGTTCGCAACCTGCTGCATGATCATGGTCTTGCCAGCCTTGGGGGGCGAGACGATCAGACCGCGCTGGCCCTTGCCGATCGGGGCAACGAGGTCAACAACGCGACCGGTGATGCCTCCGGCCTCACCCTCGAGACGCAAGCGCTCCGACGGGTAGAGCGGGGTGAGCTTGGCGAACTCGACGCGCTTGTTGCTGTCGTCGAGCGTCATCCCGTTGACCGAGTCGATCTTGACCATCGGGTTGAACTTTTCCTTGCGCTCGCCCTCGCGGGGCTGGCGCACCTGGCCGATGACCGCGTCGCCGCGACGGAGGCCCCACTTGCGGACCATCGTCAGCGAGACGTAGACGTCGTTCTCGCTCGGCAGGTAGCCCGTCGTACGGACGAAGGCGTAGTTGTCGAGGATGTCGAGGATGCCCGCAGCAGGTACGAGGATGTCGTCCTCGGTGAAGGTCGGCTCGGCTTCCATGCCGCCACGTCCGCCATTGCGGTTGCGTCCGCGACGGTTGCGACGACGGCCTCCGCCGAACTCGTCGTCCTCGTCCTCGGGACCCTGGTTGCGGTTCTGGTTCTGGTTCTGCTGGTTGCGGTTCTGCTGGTTGCCGCCGCCTTGGTTGTTCTGGTTGCGGTTCTGCTGGTTGCCGCCACCCTGGTTGTTCTGGTTGCGATTGTTCTGGTTGCGGTTGCGGTTGTTGCCGCCATCGCTGTCTGAATCGTCCTTGGACTCGTCGTCCTTCTTGGGCGCGTCGGCCTTCGGCTCGGACGCATCGCTCTTGGGAGCAGAGTCAGCCTTCTCGGTCTTCACCGGCGCGTCGGTCTTCTCGACCTTGGCCGGGGCGTCTGCCTTCTCGACCTTGGCCGGGGCGTTCTCGCCGCGCGCCGTCTTGATGGCGTCGATGAGGGCGCCCTTGCGCATACCGGGCGCGCCGTCGATTCCGAGTCCGCCGGCGATGTCCTGCAGCTCGGCGAGCACCTTGCCGCCCAGTCCTCCCCCGGACTTC
>JAKFCR010000034.1:0-3236 GCA_036676545.1 Aeromicrobium sp.
GGACGCAGGTTGTTGTCCTTCTCGACACCGAGGAACGGCGTGACCAGGTCGTCCTGCCAGCCCTCGTCGTACGACTTGGCGAGGTTGTGGTGCGACGTCGCGGCAAGCTCGTCCTGAGCCTCGCGGGTGATTCCCCACTCAAGAGTCGTGATGGCCTGGCTGTCACCCATTGACAGCCCCGTACGCGGCTCGGAGTTACGCGGCTGGTCAGGAGCCAGGTGCGCGGGACGTACCTTGAGCAGCGCGGCAACGCGTCCCTTGGTGTCCTTGGCACGGTTGGCCTCGAGCAGGATCTTGCGGAGCTTGTCGCCGATGGCGAGCGGAGCATCCGACGTCGTGTCAGTGCCGCCGGCGATGCCGGACTCGATCTTGCCGAGCGCGATCTTGTTGGCGACGAGGATCGCGGCCTGAATGCCGGTGTCGCAGGCCTGCTGGACGTCGAAGGCGGGTGTGTCGGGCGAGAGCTTGGAGCCGAGGATCGTCTCGCGGGCAAGGTTGAAGTCGCGGCTGTGCTTGAGCACGGCGCCGGCGGCAAATTCGCCGACGCGCTCGCCCTCGAGGCCGTAGCGCGCCACCAGACCATCGAGCGCTGCTGTGAGCATCTCCTGGTTGGTAGCGCTGGTGTAGACGGTGTTGGAGCGAGCGAACGGAATACGGTTTCCGCCGATCACGGCGACCCGTCGTACGGTCTGGTTCGCGGGTGCCTTTGTGGGCTCTGTGTCCGCCATGGCGGTCTCCTCAGGTCTTCTCAGTGTTCGTCTTCGAGTTGTCTGAACGTGACGAGCGCCGCATACCCTGTTGGTGGACTGGCGCTGACTGACGACGTTACAGTTTCAAATGGCATTCCAGATACCCACGGTATCCGAGAGATAGGACACACCCAGCCATGACTGACCGTTACCAGTCGCTCGCGCACAACCCGATCGGCAAGTTCGTCGTCAACAGCCTGGGTCTCCCCAACCCTCCGGTGCTGGAGCGCTGGAAGGAAGGCGATCCGCTGGTCAAGGGAACCGTCCTCATCGGCTCCGCCAAGGGCGGAACGCTCGGCTCGAAGCTCAACGCCACCCTGAAGGCTAGCGGCATCACCGCAGTCGGTGTACGCGCCGACGGCAAGCGCTACAAGGCCCTCGTCTTTGATGCCACGGGCATCTCCGACACCGCCGGTCTCGCCGACATGCAGCAGTTCTTCACGCCTGCCCTTCGCAGCCTCGAGAGCTCAGGCCGCCTGATCGTCATCGGCGCACTGCCTGACCAGGCGACCACCGAGACCGCAGCGATCGCCCAGCGCGCACTCGAAGGTTTCGTACGCTCCGCGGGCAAGGAAGTCGGCGGCAACGGCAGCACGTCCAACCTCGTGTACGTCGGGGCAGGCGCCGAAGACGCCCTCGGCTCGACACTGGAGTTCCTCCTCTCCCCCAAGTCAGCCTTCGTCTCCGGCCAGGTCATCCGCCTCGGCCTGACCGAGCTCGTCGCGGCTGACCCGTACGACCCCGCCAAGCCGCTGGCCGGCAAGGTCGCGCTCATCACGGGCGCTTCGCGCGGACTGGGCGCCGCGATGGCGCGCACCCTGCACCGTGACGGTGCATCGATCGTCGGCCTGGACGTCCCGCAGCTGTCCAGCGAGCTCGATGCCGTGATGGCCGAGCTCGGTGGCACCTCGATCGCCGAGGACATCACGGCTGATGACGCACCCAAGGTCATCGCCAAGGCCATCAAGGACGCCCATGGTCGCGTCGACATCGTCGTCCACAACGCGGGCATCACCCGCGACAAGCGCCTCAAGAACATGAAGACCGAGAACTGGAACCTCGTGATCGACATCAGCGTGGGAGCGCCTCAGCGCATCACCGCCGAGCTGCTCAAGCAGAAGCTCCTCGGCAAGGGTGGTCGCGTCATCGGCATCTCGTCGATTGCCGGCATCGCGGGCAACAACGGTCAGACGAGCTACGGCACAGCCAAGGCCGGCGTCATCGGCTTCGTCAACGACCTGTCGAAGCGCGTCGCCAAGGATGGCATCACGGTCAACGCCATCGCTCCGGGCTTCATCGAGACCGACATGGTCAAGACGATGCCACTTGGCATTCGCGAGGCCGGCCGCCGACTGAGCTCGGTGTCGCAGGGTGGTCTGCCGATCGATGTCGCCGAGGCGATCGCCTGGTACGCCAGCCCAGGATCGTCCGCGATCTCGGGCAACACGGTCCGCGTCTGCGGCCAGGCCCTGATTGGCGCCTGACATGACGACGACTCGTACGTTCAGCAAGGCGCCATCGACGTTGCCGATGATGCTCAAGGCCGTCCTGCCAGCACTTCCGGTCATCGGCGGTCTGCCCGGCGTCAAGCACGCCAAGGGCGCGGTTCCTGACCTGGTCCTCGAGCGCACTGGCGTCACGACCGACCGTGCACACCTTGAGGCGTACAACGAGGTCTGCGGATTCCCGCGTGGCGACACCCTGCCCGCGACCTACCCGCACATGGCGGCGTTCGGGCTGCATCTGAATCTGATGACCGACACGGCGTTCCCGTTCGCTCCCATGGGATTGGTGCATCTGCGCAACAGCATCACGCAGCACCGACCCATCGGCGTCGACGAATCCTTCGACGTGTCCGTGCGAGCGTCCGACCTGCGTACGCATCCCAAGGGCTCACTGGTCGACCTGATCACCGAGATCCGTATCGACGGAACCATCGTCTGGGACGAAGTCACCACGCTGTTCGCCCGCCACAAAGGCGGGGAGGCCGAGAAGAAGGCAGCACCCCTGACCGGCATCGATGCACCTGGTGGAGTCGTCCACTGGAAGCTCTCCGGCGACCTCGGACGTCGGTATGGCGCAGTCTCGGGTGACCGCAATCCGATCCACCTCTACCCGCTGACCGCGAAGGCGTTCGGCTTCCCCACCAACATCGCCCACGGCATGTGGACGCTCGCCCGCTGCCTGTCAGCGCTGCAGAACAAGCTGCCTGATGCCTTCACGGCCGAGGTCGAGTTCCGCAAGCCGATCTTCCTGCCTGGCACTGTCGTCTTCGGTTCTGAGGCGGACGACCAGGGCATCGCATTTGGCGTCAAGGGCAGCAAAAAGCCTGTGACGCACCTCGTTGGACGGATTGTTACGTCTTCGTAACTCTGAGTTGCACCCCGTCGTTGATGTCATAACGACTCTGGAGGGATTCCGTTGACCACCCGACGCCTTGCACGCCTGCTCGCGCTCCTCGCTTCACTCACCCTCGTCGGCGGAATG
>JAKFCR010000035.1:0-1650 GCA_036676545.1 Aeromicrobium sp.
TGCGCGAAGGACACCTGACCGGCATAGCCGGTGACCACGACGAGAGACAGCGAGATGATCGCGAAGATCATGCTGGTGATCAGCGCCACGAGCCAGTCGCCGCTGAAGAGGAACACCGCTGCGACTCCGATGACCGAGCTGAGCAGGGTGGGCAGGGCGATCGACTGCGGACGCGGCGCGCGGCCGAGCGACGCGCGGAGGTTGAGGCCGCGGCTGGGCAACGGCTTCGCGCGGGCGACTAGGACAAACAGGATCAGGAGGAGGACGACCAGCTCGCTGCGACCCGAGGTCGGGAGCCAGGTCCACGAACCGGCGAGATAGGTCAGGTCGGACTGCACCATGCCGATAGCGATACCGGCGACGACAGCGGGCAGGATGCGGTCGAATCCTGCGACGACAGCCGCGGCCAGCGCCGGGACGATCAGCAGGGTGAACGAGTTGGGGGTCAGCGGCAGGATCGGCGAGATGAGGATGCCGGCCAGTGCCGCGACAGCGCCGGAGATCATCCAGTTGGCGGCGGCGATGCGGTCGGGCTTGATGCCGCTGACGTACGCGCCCTTCTCGCTGTTGGCTGCCGCTCGGGTGAGCAGGCCGAAGCGAGTGAACCGATAGGCAGCGGCAAGTGCAGCGGCGATCGCGACGATGATGATCGCGAACCAGACGCGGTCGCTCGTGACGTTGACGCCGGCGATCTTCCAGATACCCACGGGCAGGATGGGCTGGGTCTGCACACCGTCCACGCCGATGCGGAGGGTGAACATGCCTGAGAGCACCAGCATGACGCCGATGGACGCGACGGCCTTGCCAACAGGTGGCACGTCACGCAATGGGCGGAAGACGAGCAGGTAGATCAGCAGTCCGGTGAGTGCGCAGATCGCCACGGAGATGGCCGCGGCAGGCACGAAGCCCAGCTCTGTGCCCAGGTCCACGGTCTTCGGAAATCCTGGGAAGGGGATCAGGAACTCCCCGCGACGAAGGAACGCGTACGTGTACGCGCCCAAGAGTGCGAGGGTTCCGGAGCTGAAGTTGATGACCCCGCTGGAGCGGTAGGTCACCACCAAGGTCAGGGCCAGGGCGGCGTAGATCGCACCGTTGGCGAGGCCGAACAACAGGAAGACAATGTGCTGGTCCATGGGGTTCCCTCCCCTGAGCATGGGTGGACCGGACCGAAGTCCGGTCCACCCGCTGCATCAGAGCAAGGCCTCCGTAGTGGCGAAGCCCTCCGCGTTGAGCGTGGCGGCGATGGTCTTCGCGTTGCATACGCCCTGGAGGACGGCCACGGCCTTTCCGTCACAGTTCAGGGTCAGGCCTGGTGCGAGTCGGAGCGGGACCGCCTTCGGCATGTTCTTCAGTGCAGCGACGACATCCTTGGCCGACGTCCCGGCGCCTGGAGTGAGGTTCACTGACTCCACGAAGCCCAGGAAGGTCTGGTAGGCGACCTGGCCGCTGTCTGCGCCGGTGTCGATGTCGTCACCGAACTTGTCCATGATCGTTGCGAACTCCGACAGGCCCTCACGCTCCGGGATTCGGGTGATCGACGACATGGTCGTCACGCCCTTGAGCCCGTTGGGCATGCTGTCGATCTGGTCCTTCTGGAACGCCGAGATGTTCGTGATCATCGGGCCCTTGAATCCCAGCTGGTTGAGCGAC
>JAKFCR010000036.1:0-2183 GCA_036676545.1 Aeromicrobium sp.
CCCTGCTCGAGTGCCTCGTGCATCACCTGCTTGATGTTGCCGAGCAGCCCCTCGACCTCGCGCGTCTTGAGGTGGCGGGTGTTGCGGGCGTAGTGCAGCGGCGTGCGCCAGAGCGCCTCGTCGGCGTAGATGTTGCCGACTCCTGAGATCAGCGTCTGGTCGAGAATCGCGCGCTTCACGCCGGTCTCCCGCTTGCGGAGCCGCGCGGCGAACTCGACCGGATCGAACAACGGGTCGAGCGGATCACGAGCGATGTGGGCGATCTCGTCCGGCAGCTCAGCACCGTCCTCGCTGAACGACATGCCGCCGAAGATGCGCTGGTCGGCAAACCGCAGCTCACGGCCATCATCAAGACTCAGCAGTACGCGAAGGTGCCGCGGCGGCTCGTCGCCGGCGTTGGCGATCAGGAACTGACCACTCATCCCCAGATGACACAGGACGGCGTCGCCGTGGTCTAGCTGCATCCAGAGGTACTTGCCGCGGCGAGCAGCGCCGACGACCGTACGACCCTGGAGCCGCGAGAGAAAGTCGGCCGGACCGGCCAGGTGTCGACGTACGGATCGCACGTCGAAGACCTCGACCCCCGTGATGGTGCGACCGACGACGTGGTCATTGATGCCGAGGCGTACGACCTCGACTTCGGGAAGCTCAGGCACTGGCTTCGAGGTCGCGGGTGATGGCAAGCCACGCGATCTCGGCCACCATCTGCTCAGCTTCCTTCTTGGACGGACCCGTGCCGCCCGCAAACTCCCGCTCGCCGACCTTCACGGTGGCGGTGAACGTCTTGTCGTGATCAGGCCCGGTGCCGTCGAGCGTGTATTGCGGTACGCCCAGGTCGTTGTTGGCGGCGATCTCCTGGAGCGAGGTCTTCCAGTCGAGGCCGGCGCCGAGCTTGGCAGCGTCAGCGATCACCGGATCGAAGATGCGGTGGATGACCTCTGCGGAGCGCTCGATCCCGAATTGCACGTAGATCGCACCCAGCAACGCTTCGACGGTGTCGGACAGGATCGATGCCTTGTCGCGGCCGCCGGTGGCTTCTTCGCCGCGACCGAGACGTACGTGATCGCCGACGCCGAGCGTACGAGCGACGACAGCCAGGGCCTTGGCGCTGACGACCGCGGCGCGCAGCTTGGCCAGCTGGCCTTCGGGCAGATCGGGGTGCTTGGTGAAAAGCGTGTCGGTCACAACGAGACCGAGCACCGAGTCGCCGAGGAACTCAAGGCGCTCGTTGTTGGGGACGCCACCGTTCTCGTACGCGAACGAGCGGTGGGTCAGGGCATGCTGAAGGAGCCCGGGATCGAGATCCTGGACTCCAAGGACATCCCGGAGTGCGTCAGTGGATACTGACGCCCCCGTTTTGTCAGAGCTGTGGATCAGAGAACCTGGCGGCTCTCGCCGCGAGCTCCGTACTGTCCGCACTTGGTGCAGGCGTGGTGCGGCTGCACCTTGGAGTCGCAGGCAGGATTGGCGCAGTCAACGATCTGCGTCGCGGTGGTCTTCCACTGCGAACGACGGTGGCGCGTGTTGCTGCGCGACATCTTCCTCTTCGGGACTGCCACGATCTACTCCTTGCTGTCATCGGGAACGTTCCCCGACTCTGATGTCTCGGCTGTCCGGACCGGTTGGTCCGCCAGCTGGCTCAACGCCGACCAACGAGGGTCGATCGCCTCACCGTGTGTGTGATCTGGATCGTCCGCGAGTCGAGCGCCACATTCGACGCACAATCCCGGACAGTCCGGACCACACAATGGGTTGTGCGGCAGTGCAAGCACCACCGCGTCCCGCAGTGCGGTTTCGAGGTCGAGTAGCTCGTCCTCGAGGATGAAGCTGTCTTCAGATTTCTGATCTTCGGGTGCATCGTCGTAGAGGTAAAGCTCCTGGAAACCGATGGCAACGTTGTTGTCGATCTCTTCCAGGCACCGTACGCACTCACCTGTTGCTCGCGCCGAGGCGGACCCTGTTGCCAGGATGCCTTCCATGATGGCTTCGAGCCGAAGCTCGATCTCCACCGCAGAACCCTCGGGCACGCCGTAGACGTCGTAACCCAAATCTGCCGGTGCTTCTATCGTGACGGTGAAAGTACGTTCGGCGCCCGGTTTGCGACCCATCTCATGGGTATCGAAAACCAGTGGTCCCGACAGCACGTTTGACCATCCATCCAGATGCACGACAAATCTTCGACC
>JAKFCR010000037.1:0-13381 GCA_036676545.1 Aeromicrobium sp.
TGGTTTCGGGGTCTACTACCTGCTGACGGCGCCTGCTGGCGCGGCCGATGCCGTGAGCAACGCGGCCGGAGCGGTCATCGATGCATTCAGCCAGGTCGGCGTCTTCGTCAACGAGCTCGTCGCTTAGAGCCATGATTCGGGCTCTGCTCGACCGATTGCCCGATCAGGAGATCGACAGCCACCTCCTGGTCGATGAGGGTGAGCAGGTCATCGACCTCGTCTATCACCACGACATCGTGTTCTGGCGTCCGATCGCTGAGGCCATCGGCACCGCGGTGCTATGGACGCTGGCACTCATCGGACCCATCCAGCTCGGCTGGCTGTTCCTGATCGTTGGTTTCGCTCTCGCGGTGCATGCGCTCTACTTGACCTTGCGTGAGCGCCGCGACGTGTTCGTCGTGACCAACATGAGGGTGTTTCGCGCCAGCGGAGTCTTCACCGTCAAGATCGCGACGATGCCCATCACCCGAATTCTCGACATCACGGTCGAGAAGCCGTTGCTCGGCAGATTGCTCGGCTACGGCCACTTCACCTTCGAGTCGGCGGCTCAGGCGCAGGGGCTTCGCAACATCCGCTACATCGGCGATCCGGACGAGCGCGATCTGACGATCCAGCGTGTTGTACAGCGCTCGGGACT
Source organism: Aeromicrobium sp. (assembly GCA_036676545.1). Taxonomy (GTDB): domain Bacteria; phylum Actinomycetota; class Actinomycetes; order Propionibacteriales; family Nocardioidaceae; genus Aeromicrobium. The sequence goes on from JAKFCR010000037.1 coordinate 638, forward strand.
CCGTGGTCGCACGATCGAGCAGCAGATGCTCGACGGTGGCCGCTGACCCTTTCGGCCTTCACGCGCACGCCATATGTGCCACGATGCCAGCGTGGAACTCGACGATGTCCTCTGGATGCTCACGGCCCTCGCGGCCGTCGTCATCCTTCTCACCCGGATGCGGTTGTCCGCGACCAGACGGCAGTCTGGCCACGCGCAGGTTCCCGGATCGATCCTCAACATGCATGCCGTGGTTGGCGTTACCGCCCTCACGGTGTGGATCTACTACCTCACATCTCCCAGCGACATGCTCGGACTCGTGGTTGTCGCCTTGTGGTGGTTGGAGGTCATCGTCGGAATCTTGATCCTGCTGCGTTGGCTTCCCGGAGCGGGTCGACACGCTGCACCGTCGGTTGACGACAGCTGGGCGCAAGGTCCGTCGTTGTCGATCCTGGGACATGTCGGGATGCTGTTGGGCGTCACCTTCATCACGTACTGCGTGCTCGCTGGCAAGATCAGCTGATCCGCCTGACGCGGGCGGCCAACCTGTCGACTTCTACACTGGCGGCATGAACTTCTCGCGTCCCGGCGCCATCGACCTGTCTGCGCTCAAGCAGCCTGCTGCGCGTCCGCCAGCACCCGGTGGTGGCTCATACGTCGTCGACATCACTGAGCAGAACTTCCAGTCGGCCGCGCTCGAGGCGTCCTTGCAGTACGTCGTCGTGCTCAGCCTGTGGTCGCCGCGATCGCCGCAGAGCACCGAATTCAACGAGATCCTGGCGCGAGTCACCAACCAGTTCGACGGCCAGATCATGCTGGCGCAGGTCGACGTCGACACCAATGCGGCGATCGCTCAGGCCCTGGACGCCAAGGGCGTGCCGATGGTCGTCGGCCTCGTCAAGGGACAGCCCGTGCCTCTGTTCCAGGGAACCCTCGATGAGGCTGAAGTGCTCCGCTACTTCTCGGAGCTGATCAAGGTGGCCGCCGAGAACGGACTGACAGGCCGGGCGCAACCCGCCGGCACCCCCGATGAAGAAGCTGAGGTCGAGGCTTCAGCTGACCCGCGATTTGCCGCCGCCGATGAGGCATTTGGTTCAGGCGACTTCGCAACGGCCGTTGCCGAGTACGAAAAGCTTCTCGCTCAATATCCTGCTGACGCCGAGATCGGTGAACGCCTGGCGGGAGTGAAGCTGCTTGCGCGTACGACCGATGTCGACCTCCAGGCCGCCCGCAAAGCTGCCGCAGACGCGCCCGACGATCTCGAAGCGCAGATGCTGGTCGCCGACCTGGATGTCAGTGGAGGGCACGTGGACGATGCCTTCGATCGGCTGATCCAGTTGATCAAGCGCACGTCCGGCGACGAACGGGAGAACGTACGCACTCGGCTGGTCGAGCTGTTCACCGTTGTCGGTGTGGCCGACCCGCGAGTGGCTGCGGCTCGCAGGGCCCTCGCCTCGGCATTGTTCTGACCGAGGAGGTCTTTCCCGATAAGGTCTAACGCGGCGTCCACACGGAGCCGCAGGGGAGCGTGTCGATGCGTACGAGGTTGAGCTGGGTGCTCACCGGCCTTGGCGCGCTCTCGGCCGTCGCCGGACTCGCTCTGATCCTGATCCTCGGGCCCGACGGCCGTTTCTCGACCGGACCGCACTCGGTCGAGACGGACGGTATCGCGGTGGTGACGGCACCCAAGGTGATCTCCTGGGTCGATCTGCAAATCGACGTGCTCGCCGAGGTACCGGCTCAAAAACCCGTGTTCGTGGGCATCGGAAACAGCGTCGATGTCGAGAACTACGTAGGTGAGACGGCACGCCTCGAGGTCACTGGCTTCCACACGCCGTGGAAGCCCAAGACGCGCCAGGTTGAGGGTCGACCCGGACTGCCAGGTGCGCCGACCGCGCTCGACTGGTGGCGTACAGCGTCTGCGGGCCGTGGCGGAGCCACCATTTCCACCAACCTGCCCGACGAGACGGTGTCGCTCGCGATCCTGTCAGTGGGTGACAGCAATCTCTCAGGCCTCAAGGTCAGCATCGCGTACGGATTGAAGGGCGGGTTCTTCAAGGGACTTGGCCTGCTGATGCTCGGTGCCGGCGCCATCCTGCTCAGTCGCCTGATGCGCCGAGGCGAGGACATCTGGGCGCACGACGAAGGTGACGATGAAGACGTTCTTTACGTCTTCATCGATGACGATGGTGTCGAGCACGAGATCTCAGCCGAGGAGGCCGAGGACTACGAGGTGGTCGAGGTCGAAGAGGTCGTGGTCGATGAGGCAGGAGAAGTTGCCGACGAACAGCCGGATCCCGACGATGAACCAGACGCTGCCGCTGCGCCGGAGCCGAAGCCCACGTCCAGGTTCGCTTCGAGACTCAACGCGTTGAAGTCCTCGGTCGGGTCGACCTTCGAGCGCAAGCCGAAGCTGGAGCCTGACGCAGCCGCAGCCGCAGCCGCAGCCGCAGCCGCAGCCGCATCCGACGACGAAGAGCTCGTATACCTCTTTGTCGACGAGCACGGCGTGGAGCACGAGATCTCGGCCGACGAGGCCGAGAAGTACGAGTTCATCGACGAAGTCGTCGTCGAGGTTGACGACGAGCCGGACGAACCTCCTGCTCCCGTACCTGCCCCCGAGGAGCGAGTCATGTACGTCTTCGTCGACGAGGACGGCGTGGAGCACGAGGTCAGCGAAGATGAGCTCGCGGACTTCGAAGTCATCGACGAAGAGGGGGACAAGCCGTGAAGCGTCTAGTGGCCGCCACGTGCTGCCTCCTCGTCTTGTCGGGATGCAGCCGCCCCCACGAGCGGTCCGATCTGTCGGTGGGCAAGGACGCCGCACGTACGTCTGAGGTCAACCGGGTATTCGAGCGCTACCGCTTGGTGCGCAACGCAGCCATCAAGCTGCTCGACCCGAGGCCACTGTCGACAGTCGAGAGCGACGCTGTGCTCGACATCGATTCGGGCTCGTTCGAGGTGTCTCAGCGACTTGCGCAGAAGCAGAAGCAGGACACCTCGGCCATCGATGTCACCAAGGTCGTCACCCCACACTTCTCGAAGTACCCGTTGTGGTTCCTGGCCGTGGTCCGCGACCGGGCGAAGGGTGTCAATCGCATCCAGATCTTCGAGCGCGCGCAGGCAGCCGATCCGTGGTTGCTGGTGGCGAGTCCTGAGACCGTTGCGGAGATCGATCTGCCCGAGCTTCGCTCGAGCGGGTCCAAGGTGACGCCCGTGAGCCCGGACAACGGCAAAGGGATGGCGATGTCTGCCCAGGCCGCGGCGACGGCGTACGCCACGACACTGGGCGACGCGAATGCACCCGAGGCGGACACTGTCGTGAATGACTCGTTCATCCGACAGATGCGTGCCGCGGCCGAAGCAAGCACGGGCCTGACGGGTGTCAAGTTTGCGCAGAGATGGACCGCCGAGGATGTCCGCTTCGTGCTTCGTACGGCCGACGGCGGCGCGCTCGCATTCGTCACGCTGCTGCGCTACGACACGTACGAGGTCAAGGCGGGTCTGACTGTGAGCTGGCCCGAGGGCACGCCCCAGCAGGCCTTCCTGTCGACGGGGATCTCCGACTCCGGCACCCTGCAGTACAAGCACCAGGTGCTGCTCCACCTGCCCGGTGGCAACGACAAGCCCAGGGCGATCGGTCAGTACGGCGGCGTCGTGGGCGCCGTCAACGAGTAGCTCGTCCGATCGCGTAGCCGAGGGCGGCCGCAGCGATGCTCAGCACCAGCATCGTGACAGCGTGGGCGAATGCCGCGCCGTAACGCCGCTCAAGTGCGAGATGTGCTGTCTCGACACTCGCCGTGCTGAACGTTGTGTAGCCGCCGAGGAATCCGACTCCGGCGATGGTGTGCCATGAGTCAGACGATCCTGCTCCAACGATCAGACCGAGCAGCAGTGATCCCGAGATGTTGATCAGGTGTGTCGACCAGGGGAACGTCTTGGAGACGCGAGGTCGAACCCACGAGTCGACCAGGAATCGCGTCCCCGAGCCGAGCCCCCCTGCGAGGGCAACCCACAGTGCAGTCATGCGCGCTTCCTCGAACCGACGGCGACACCGGCGAGGGCTGCTGCGAGACCCGCGACCACACTGCCGAAGGCATACGCAATGCCGAGTACGAGGTGATCGCCACGCAGCAAGGCGTCGGTCTCGACCGCCAGAGCGCTGTACGTCGTGAATCCTCCGAGGAATCCGGTACCGAGCAACAGCCGCAGCTCCGTGCGGCGAGTCAGCAACGCAGCGAGCAGCACGCCGAGGGCGAATGACCCGACGAGGTTGACGATGAAGGTCGCCCAGGGGAACAAGCCCTCACCGGGCACGACCTCGTTGACCCCGAACCGGCTCAGGGTGCCGGCGGCGCCACCGAGCACGACCAGAGCGAGGGACTTCACGCCTCCATTAGACCGTGCAGCAGGCTGAGGGCAATCGCCACCATGACGATCGCGATCAGAGCGTCAAGGATCCGCCACGCTGCCGGCTTGGCAAACATCGGCCGCAGGGTGCGCGCGCCATACCCGAGCAACGTGAACCACACGACGCTGCCGATCGCGGCGCCGAGGCCGAACCACCAGCGATCGCCGCCGTGCGAGCCTGCCACTGAGCCGAGCAGGATCACGGTGTCGAGATAGACATGCGGGTTGAGCCAGGTCAGCGCAACACACGTGGTGACGGCCGTACGCAGACTGGTCGGCTTGCCGGCGACGTCGGCGTTGATCGCCGATGGCCGCATGGCCCGACGGGCGGCGAGCAAGCCGTAGACGATGAGGAACGCGGCACCGCCGATCGTCATGGTGTCGAGCAGCCAGGGAGCCGTTTGAATCAGGCTGCCGAGGCCGCCGACGCCCACGGCGATCAGCAGGACATCTGAGAGCGCGCACACCGCGACAACGGCGAGTACGTGCTCGCGGCGCAGGCCCTGACGCAGGACGAACGCATTCTGCGCGCCTATTGCGACGATGAGGGACAGGCCGAACCCTGCTCCGGCGAGCGCGGCAATGAGCGCAGCATGGTCCATACCGTCAATTCAAGCGGCTGACATGGCTGAAGACCAGTTCAGGTTTTGAATGATGCATTAGTATCGTTAATGTGTCCGACATTGATCTTGCGCAGCTGCGTGCCCTGGTGGCCGTGGTCGACGAGGGATCGTTCGATGCTGCGGCCTCGGCGCTCCACCTAACTCCCTCGGCGGTGAGTCAGCGGATCAAGGCGTTGGAGCAGTCGGCCGGACGTGTCCTCGTACGTCGGACCAAACCCGCCGAGGCAACGGAATCCGGTTACGCGTACCTGCGGCTCGCCCGTCAGGTCATGTCTCTCGTGAACGAGGTGCGGGTCGAGGTCGACCACGAGGACCAGCGTCTGCCCACGATCCCGCTCGCCGTCAACGGCGACTCTCTGGCGACGTGGGTGCTTCCCGCGCTGGCTGGACTCTCTGGGACGGCCTACTTCGACATCCGGCGCGAGGACGAGGGTCGTACGGCCGATCTGCTGCGCTCGGGGACCGTCATGGCGGCGATCACGTCGGATGCCTCGCCGGTGCAGGGTTGCCGGTCGTCGCGGCTCGGCACGATGCGGTATCGCCCGATGGCGAGTCCCGCATTCGTCGCGGCGTGGTTTGCGGACGGCGTGGGGGCCGCAAGCCTTGCGCAGGCTCCGGTCGTGGTCTTTGACCGTAGCGATGATCTGCAGGATGCCTATCTGCGCCAGCGCAGCCGCCGCCGACTGGATCCGCCGCGCCACCACATTCCGGCGTCGTCGCAGTTCGCCGAGGCGATCAGCCTCGGACTCGGCTGGGGAATGCTGCCGAGAGAACAGTCCGAGGCGGCCGAGCTCGCGGGACTTCTAGTGGACTTTGACCCCGTACATCACGTCGACGTCACGCTCTACTGGCAACAGTGGACCCTGAACACGCCGGCGCTGGAAGCGACCGCACAAGCGATCCGATCCGCTGCAGCGGACCACCTGATGTGAGATGTGATTGCGCCCCCGGCAGGAATCGAACCTGCGACCTAATCATTAGAAGTGACTTGCTCTATCCAACTGAGCTACGGGGGCTCGGATTCAACGAACCAAGTCAATCATGACCGATGACCGTCAGATGGGTATTGCACTAGTCTTAGGGCATGGCGTCGCATCACACCAAGGACAAGGGAGACCTCGGTACAGCCAAGGCGCACGCAGACCTGGTCGGTAAGGGTTACACCGTCCTCTTTCCAGCGACTGAGCACGCGGCATTTGATCTAGTCAGCTATCGAAACGGTCAGTTTGCGCGAATCCAGGTCAAATATCGATCGGCGCGCACCGGTTCGATCTCGGTGCAGTTCCGCTCGGTGTGGGCGGACCGGAATGGCACTCACATGAAGCCATCGGACAAGTCCGAAGTCGACGTGGTGTGCATCTACTGTCCGGAAACCGACGAGTGCTACTACCTGCGCCCGGCTGACTATGGGCAGTCAGTGTCCCTGCGTGTGGCGCCAAGCAAGAACGGACAGGTTCTGGGCGTACTTCTCGCTGAGCGGTATCGAGATCTCCCTGACGGAAGCCCGGACCGCACCTGACCAGCGAGAGATCGTCCGGTGACGGAGCCCGCGCATGCCCTACGATTCGCAGGTGGCAATCGTGACTGATCCCGCTCTCGCGGCTGCAGTCCGTCGCGAGCCGTTCAGGCAGCGTGGTCGCAAGGCGCTGATGGTGGCCTTCGGCATTCTCGGCGTCGTTGGTGCTGTCGGCGGAGTCGTTCTCGCGATCCTCGGAGCTGGCGATGTGGCTGGGGCAGGGATGTCGTTCCTGTTTGCGCTCATTCCGTTGCCATTGCTGTGGGTGTCCTACTGGTGGCTTGACCGGTACGAGCCTGAGCCGCGCCGCTACAAGTTCGCTGCCTTCGTGTGGGGCGGCGTCGTGGCCGTCGCGATTGCCCTGGCCCTGCAGATCTGGATCCAGAGCGCGTACGACGTCAGTGACGACAGGATGGCCTCGGTCGTAGCGCCGCTCACCGAAGAGCCGGCCAAGTGCCTGTTCCTCCTCCTCACGTTCATCCGTGCGCGCCGCGTGATCGACGGGTTTCTCGACGGGCTGATCTTCGCGGGTCTGGTCGGCATCGGCTTCGCCTTCGTCGAGAACATCGGCTACTACGCCGCGAGCTACCTCGGCTCCGAGGACATCAACATCGATGGACCGGCTGGGGTGACGACGACGTTCGTCGTGCGCGGTGTCTTCAGCCCGTTCGCCCATCCGCTCTTCACGTCTGCGTTCGGCATCGCGATCGGTCTTGCGGTCACCCGGAAGTCAAAGTTCGCCAAGGTCGGGCTCGTTCTGCTCGGTCTCGCGCTGAGCATCGGTCTGCACGCGATGTGGAACGCCTCGCTGAGCTTCGGCGGCGGCGCGGGCTTCCTGCTCGTCTATCTGGCGCTCGCCGTCGTGCTGCTGCTCGTCGCGGCCATCGCGATCGTCGCCAGGTCCAAGCAGATTCGCGTTCTGGAGCGCTCACTGTCGTACGTCGCGCAGCGGGGTTGGATCCACCCGGCCGAGATCCCCTACCTGTCGCGGTTCACGTATCGCAAGGCTGCGCGTCGATTTGCCCAGGATCACCACGGCAAGGATTCGCGCAAGATCGTGAAGCGCTATCAGCAGCTCGCGACCGAGATGGCGTTCCTCCATGACGCCATGATGAGCGGCCGTTCGAAGCCGAATGGCGTCGAGCGGACGTATGCGCTGCTGGATCAGATGTACGCATTGCGCCCTGACCTGCGATTTCCCCCGGCGCTTCAAAACACCGTTCGTCACTTCTGACCCAGGGTTCGCGCGTAGCCATGGCGGCGGTGTACCCCCACGTCCACTAATCTGTCTTCATAACCCCGTAGGTGACTGCGCCAGTCGATGAGAGGAGCTCCCGTGCCCGGCGAACATGCTTCGGCCGAGCTTCTCGGTGCCCTGAGCGGGCTGCTCGGCAACGTCAATGGAGCACCCCTCGCGCTCGACGTCCCCGGTGTCGTCGACGCCCGACGCGTACGCGCCGACATCTCCACTCAGCTCTCTGACTACGTCATCCCACGCCTGGTCCAGCTCGATGGTCCGTTGCTGACGGTGGTCGGCGGCTCGACGGGCGCTGGCAAGTCGACGTTGGTCAACTCGCTGTTGGGGGAGCGGATCACCGAGTCAGGCGTACTGCGACCGACGACACGCTCGCCGGTACTGATTCACCACCCGGACGATGCAAAGTGGTTCGCCCCGGATCGCATCCTTCCCGAGCTGCCGCGCACGACCGTGCCGAGCAACGACACGTACGCGCTCCGGCTCGCGACCTCGACCAAGATCCCGCGCGGCCTGGCGATTCTCGATGCACCGGATGTCGACTCGATCGACAAGGGCAATCGGGAGCTCGCCGCCCAACTCCTCGCGGCTGCGGACCTTTGGCTGTTCGTGACGTCCGCAGCGCGTTACGCAGACCAGGTGCCGTGGGACTACCTCCGGCTCGCAGCTGAGCGCAGCACCTCGGTTGCCGTCGTGCTCGACCGTACGAGCAGCGATGCCGTCACCGAGGTCCGCGGGCACCTCGCGCGCATGATGACGTCACGCGGCCTCTCCGACTCGCCACTGTTCACCGTCCCGGAGTCCAATGTCGACGCCGAGGGACTGCTCCCGGCGGAGTCGGTGGCTCCGATCGTCGGCTGGCTCCACGATCTGGCCGGCAACCCTGACGCCCGCGGCAAGGTCATCTCGCACACTCTCGACGGATCCATCCGCCACATCGTGCTGCGCTCGCACGATGTCGCGGACGCCATGGACGCCCAGATCGAGATCTCCGAGCTCCTCTACTCCGGCGTCGACACGATCTATCGCGAGGCGCTCGACTCCTTCACCACGCAGAGCACCGACGGCACACTGCTACGCGGTGAAGTGCAGGTTCGCTGGCAGGAGTTCGTCGGTACCGGCGATCTGCTCCGTTCCGTCGAGGAGAAGGTCGGTCGCATCCGTGACCGCTTCGTCGATGGTGTGACGGGCAAGCGAACCCGGTCGAGTGACATCGTCGCCGCGATCGAGACGGGCGTGTTCAACCTGATCGTCGAGCTGGCCGAGAAGGCAGCCGCAGCCTCCGCACATGCGTGGGCCGAGGTGCCGGCTGGCAAGACTCTGCTCGCCGGATCCCGTGACCTCGATCGGGCCTCCCGCGACTTCCGCGTCAAGGCCGAACGCACCGTACGCGACTGGCGTCAGGCCGTGCTCGAGCTCGTACGCACGGATGGCGGCGACAAGCGCATGACCGCGAAGTTCCTGGCCTTTGGCGTCAACGGCATCGGTGTCGCGCTCATGGTCGTGATGTTCGCCGACGCCGTCAAGGACAAAGATGGCACCGTCGCCCTGGGTCACAAGCTGCTTTCGGCGATCTTCGGTGATGACGCGGTCAAGGCGCTCGTCACCAAGGCGCACACGGACCTCGACACTCGTGTTGCGGCCCTGTTCGAGGGTGAGATGCAGCGATTCGTGGAGCTGGTCGGTCGTCCGGACGATCTCAAGGCGCGGCAGGCAGACCTCCGCGAATCTGCCCGACTCTCTGAAGGTGCCCGTCACGCTGACTTCATTCGCGGGGAGCACCCCGCATGAGCATCAGCCTTGACGGCGCAGCGTTTCCTACGTTCGCCGGTGAACCCAATGACGTCGCGAAGCGCCTTGATGGCTTGACCCAGGCTGTCACGGCGAGCCAAGGTCGCATCGACGAAGAGATCCTTGCGCCCGCCGAGATGCTCGCCGGACGCGCGAGTGAGCGTCTGCGACTGTCGGGCGACCACACGATCGTTGCCCTCGCTGGAGCCACTGGCTCGGGCAAGTCGTCGCTGTTCAATGCGCTGACCGACCTCGAGCTGGCTGGTGTCGGCGTACGGCGGCCGACCACCTCGTGGGCTCTTGCCTGCGCGTGGGGTCCCGACGGCGCCCAAGGCCTGCTGGAGTGGATGGGCATCCCACCACGCCACCAGGTGTCCCGACTCAGCATGCTCGACACCTCCTCAGAGGACACCAAGCTTGACGGCTTGATCCTGCTTGACCTGCCAGATCACGACTCGACCGAGGTTTCGCACCATCTCGAGATGGACCGGCTCGTCAAGTACGCCGACCTGCTCGTATGGGTGCTCGACCCGCAGAAGTACGCCGACGCAGCTCTTCACGACCGCTACATCCGTCCCATGGCCTCCTACAGTGATGTGACGCTTGTCGTGCTCAACCAGATCGATCGCATCCCCTACGAGCAGCGTGCGCGCACGCTTGAAGACGTCAAGCGCATCCTGGCAGCCGAGGGCCTGCCGAACGTCGAGGTCATCGGCGTCTCAGCCACCCGTGGCGATGGCATCGAGGACATGAAGCGCGAACTGGCGACTCGCATTCGCGCCAAGGCATCAGCCAAGGGACGTCTCGGCTCAGACATCACGGCCGCTGCCACCGTCATGGCCCAGGTCGGTGGCACGGCCCAGGTACCCGGCATCAGCTCCGTCGATCGGCAGACGCTCGACGACGCGCTCGTGGCCTGCGCCGGAGTGCCCCAAGTTGTTGAAGCGATTGCCGCTTCGACCAGGCGTCAAGCGATCCTGCGTACCGGTTGGCCCGTCGCCCGTTGGCTCGGCAAGCTCCGCCGCGATCCGCTCAAGGACCTCGAGCTGAGCTCAGACATGTCGATGACGGCATTGGCGAAGGCCTCGCTCCCTGAGGCCAGCCCGGTCCAGCGCGCCAACGCCGAGCTCGCCATCCGCGATTTGGCCGAGAAGGCGTCCGTCGGTCTGGAGCACCCATGGCGAGATGCCGTACGCAATGCCGCAAGTCCGCGTGGTCATTCGATCGTCGAGGACCTTGATGCAGCGATCGAGGCAACGCACGTGCGAGCTCGTACGGCGCTGTGGTGGCGGGTTGTGCACGTCGTCCAGTGGCTCGCCTTCCTCGCGCTGATCGCCGGACTCGGGTGGCTCGCCGCTGAGGCGATCGTCGACAACTTCTCCCCAGACACCGACCTGCCCGACATCAAGGACATCGCCGGCTATCCGGCCGGAGCAGTCGTCGCAGTTGGGGCAGCCGTGTTCGGCATCGTCCTTGGACTGGTGTCGCGAATCCTGGCGAGGTTGAGCGGACGCCGTCGCGCCAAGCGTGCCAATCGCGATCTGCGGGCCGCGATCGACGACGTCACGGTGTCGCAGATCATCGGCCCGGTGCAGGCTGAGCTCGACGCGTACGGCGCCTACCGCGCTGGCATCACCACAGCCCTCGGCTGAGTCGCCCAGCGACTTGACCAGTGGGCTCGAGTCGCGAGCCGCTCGTTAGACTTGGGCCCTATGGCTGACTACGTCTTCACACTCCGCAATGTTCGCAAGAAGCTCGGCGAAAAGGTGGTGCTTGACGACGTCACGCTGTCCTTCCTGCACGGAGCCAAGATCGGCGTCGTCGGCCCCAACGGCACCGGCAAGTCGACGCTGTTCAAGATCATGGCCGGGCTCGAGCAGCCCAACAATGGCGATGCGATCAAGGACCCCGACGCCTCCGTCGGCATCCTGCTCCAGGAGCCGCCCCTGACCGAGGGCAAGACCGTCCTGGAGAACGTCGAAGAGGCTGTCAGCGAGATCAAGGGCAAGATCGATCGGTTCAACAAGATCAGTGAAGAGCTCGCCGATCCGGACGCCGACTACGACAAGCTCCTCCCCGAGATGGGCGAGCTGCAGACCGATCTCGACCACGCCAACGCGTGGGATCTCGACTCCCGCCTCGCCCAGGCCATGGATGCGCTGCGCTGCCCGCCTGCCGATGAGTTGGTCGACCACCTCTCGGGTGGTGAGCGCCGCCGCGTCGCACTCTGCAAGCTGCTGCTCGAGCAGCCTGACCTGCTCCTGCTCGATGAGCCCACCAACCACCTGGATGCCGAGAGCGTGTTGTGGCTCGAGCAGCACCTCGCGTCATACCCCGGTGCCGTCCTGGCGATCACCCACGACCGCTACTTCCTCGACAACGTCGCCGAGTGGATCCTCGAGCTGGACCGTGGCAAGACCCACCCGTACGAGGGCAACTACTCGACCTACCTCGAGACCAAGCAGGCCCGCCTCGTCGTCGAAGGCAAGAAGGACGCCAAGCGCGCCAAGATCCTTGCCAAGGAGCTTGAGTGGGTTCGCTCCAACGCCAAGGCCCGCCAGGTCAAGAACCAGGCTCGACTCGGCCGCTACGAAGAGCTCGCTGCCGAGGCCGAGCGCAGTCGCAAGCTCGACTTCGAGGAGATCAACATCCCGGCGGGTCCGCGACTCGGCGATGTCGTCCTGAACGCAAAGGACCTGCACAAGAGTTTCGGCGACCGTGAGCTGTTCAACGGCCTGACCTTCGACCTCCCGCGTGCCGGCATCGTCGGTGTCGTCGGACCCAACGGCGTCGGCAAGTCGACGCTGTTCCGGATGATCGTGGGCGAGGAGAAGCCTGACAGCGGCAGCCTCGATGTGGGCCAGACTGTCAAGATCTCGTACGTCGACCAGGGTCGTGGCGGAATCGACGACAAGCTCAACGTCTGGCAGCTCGTGTCTGGTGAGCTCGACTTCATCAAGGTTGCCAACTTCGAGGTACCGAGCCGCGCCTACGTCGCGTCGTTCGGCTTCAAGGGTCCAGACCAGCAGAAGCTGGTCAGGGTCCTCTCGGGTGGTGAGCGCAACCGCCTCAACCTGGCGCTGACGCTCAAGATGGGCGGCAACCTGCTGCTGCTCGATGAGCCGACCAACGACCTTGACGTGGAGACACTGCAGTCGCTCGAAGACGCG
>JAKFCR010000038.1:0-2866 GCA_036676545.1 Aeromicrobium sp.
TGCGGAAAGCAGTTTCAGAGCGCCCTTGGCGAAGGCGACGACCCGCTCGGGCGGGTACGCATCCGGCTCGGTGATGAGCTTGGCCGCCAGGCCCTCGGCCATCGCCAGCACGGCCACTGCCGCGACCTCGACATCCATGTCGGCACCAGTGAGGTACTCGCTGAGCACGCCGCGGATCTGGTTCAGCACGAACTCGCGGCCCTCGTCCACGTGTGCGCGGACGATCTCGGGCGTACCGTCCGCAGGCAACAGCATGAGTCGCCAGACGGTCGGCTGCTCGTGGATCGAGGTTGCCAGCGTCGACGCCCAGGAGATCAGGGCATCTTCGGGAGCGCTGTCTGCGGCTCGGGGTGGCATGGCGGCGGCGAGCGCTGCGAACGCGCGCTCCTCCTGGCGTTCGAGCAGTGCCATCAGGAGCTTCTGGCGGTCACCGAAGGCGTTGTAGACGACCGGCTTGGCGATGTCGATGCGTCGGGCAATCGCCTCCATCGACGCGGCGGCATAACCGTCCTCGACGATGATCTCCAGCGCAGCATCGAGGACCTGCTCACGTCGTACCTCGATGCTCAGGCGGGGCTGGCGTGCACGAGCGGTCATACGGCTGCCTTCAGGGCAAGCTCGGCGGGCGAGGCGAGACGTCCGTACTTCGCGCGCGCCTCGGCCGGCGTGATGACGACGGGATTGATCGGCTCCTCGCCGGTGAGGGCTGGCTTCACGACGGCCAGTGTCGCGGGGGAGATGACCTTGAGCACGCGCAGCTTGATCGGCAGGGGGGTAGCGAGGCGCGCGGAGATCTTGACCAGCGGGCGTACGACGAGACGCGTCGCCCAGGACTGGTTGAACCCGCTCATCCTCTGCATCCACTTCGGGAACGTCGAGATCGTTGCGGCGCGCATGACCTTGCCGATCACTGTGGTGAACGGTCGCAGGACGAGCTGTCGGGGCTGCACCAGGATCGCGGCGTCCAGGAGGTGGTCCATCATGTCCTGCGTCTCCGTGGTCACGCAGAGGCGCGGACGTACGTCCTCGAAGTACTGGCGGATGCCCTCGCGATCGCGCGGTACGTCGGCTGGGTCGCAGGTCTGCAGCTCAGCAGCGATGGCGCATTCAGCCCAGTACTGCTTCTCGTCCTCTTCGGAGAGGCGGCCTGGTCCGAAGGTCTCGTAGACGTACAGGATCGAGTGCCAGGCGGTGAGGTGAATCCAGAGCTGGGTCTCGGGGTCGTTGGCGCTGTAGGGGCGGCCGCTGACCGGCTCGATACCGGTGGCCTTCGAGTGCACGCGTACGAGGATCTCCGACGCCTCGATGGCCGCGCGGCTGTCGCCGAGCGCCATCGTCGCGAAGTAGACGATCGTGTTGTCGTAGCGGGCAGCGGGGGAGTAGCGGACCTTGTTGGTGCCGACCACGGCCGCGAGCAGGAACGGGTCGAGCTCCTCGATGACGACCGAGCGCTGGAAGCCGACCGTGAGCGATGTCGGGTAGCCCCACAGGCGCCAGGTGACGGAGTCCGGGCCGAAGAACCCGTGGTCCTCGCGCTGGCGTTTGACGATCTTGCGGGTGTTGGGGCGACTCGATGTCATGGGCTGCTCCTGGGAGTTAGTTACGCATCCGTAAGTATGGTTGCGTAACTAGCGCGGTGCGTCAAGCATCTAGTTCGAGACGGTGACGACGACCTTGCCGAGTGCCTTGCCCTCGCCGACGTACGCCAGGGCATCTGCGGTCTGTTCGAGGGTGAAGGTTCGGTCGATGTGTATGTCGACTTCGCCCGCCACGCAGAGATCGGCCAGCTCCGTGAAGTGATCGGGTCCCATGCGCACGGCCAGCACTCCGAGCCGGCGACCCGTAGCCAACCCCACGAAAGTCCCCGCCGTGAGGATGCGGAGCAGCGCTCGCGTGGTGCCGCCGGTGCAGCGATAGCGGCCGCCGCGGGCCAGCGAGCGCTGGTAGGCGAACACCGATCGGTGCGCGACGTTGTCGTGCACCCAGTCGTACGGGCCGGTACGTGTGAAGTCGTCCTGGCGGTAGTCGATGACCACGTCAGCCCCGATCTGCCGCATGAAGTCGAGCTTGCTCGCGTTGTCCACGGCTGTCACGTGTGCTCCCGCGCGCTTGGCCAGCTGGATCGCAAATGCTCCCGACCCACCGCCGGCGCCGTTGATCAGCAGGCGCGTGCCCGGGCCGACACCCGCCACTCCCTGCATCGCAATGACTCCCGCCTGCGGAATGGTCGATGCCTCCGCGAACGACAGCGCCGAGGGTTTGAGTGCGAGCGCTGACTCCGGAGCCACGGCATACTCCGCAAAACCACCCTTGAGCTGCAGGTTGTCGCCGTACACCTCGTCCCCAACGGCGAACCGGGTGACGCCGGGACCGATCGCGGTGACGCGCCCGGCGATGTCAGAGCCGAGCACCTTTCGTCGTGGCCTGCGTATGCCACCGATGCGCGAGTACGCGGGCCAGCCGCGCAGGGTCTCCCAGTCCGAGAGGTTGAGTGACGTCGCCACGACCGCCACCTGGACCTGCCCTTTGGCCGGCTTCGGAACTGGCACGTCCCTGAGGGACAGCACTTCGGGACCGCCATAGCGCTCGTAGACGACTGCTCGCATGACCGCAGCCTGACGGCCCGCAGCCGTGGCCGCAACACCCGCACGCCCACGTATCCTTGGACGGTCATGACGAAGACGTATGAGGTGCGCACCTACGGGTGCCAGATGAACGTGCACGACAGCGAAAGGCTGTCGGGCCTGCTCGAGACCGCTGGCTACACCGCCGCGACCGACCAGACACCTGACCTCGTCGTCTTCAACACCTGCGCCGTACGTGAGAACGCCGACAACAAGCTCTACGGCAACCTCGGCCACATCGC
>JAKFCR010000039.1:0-2520 GCA_036676545.1 Aeromicrobium sp.
GAGGCGCTCGGCGTCCAGCTCACGATGATGTTCGACGGCGTCAGCGCCTACAGCGTCGTCCGGGGTGAGGGTTCGCCGGCTGCGCGATCAGCCGTCGAGACCCTGCTCGCCGCCCAGGGCGTCAGCTAGTCGTCTTCTGGCTCGACCGGCGGTTCGGCGCCGTCGTGCTCATCGCGGTCGGCCCATTCGAGCAGCGGTGCGATGTCGAATGACGTCTGGTCGATGCCCTCGTGAAGATCGCCAAGCTCGGCATACCGCTTCGGCACAGTGGCGATCGTGAAGTCGTGTGGGTCGACGTCATCAATCTCGTCCCAATGGATCGGCGTTGACACGCGGCCGTCGGCGAACCCGCGTACTGAGTATGCGGCGGCGATCGTGTGGTCGCGGGCGTTTTGGTTGTAGTCGACGAACAGGTCGGTTGGGTCCCGGTCCTTGCGCCACCAGGTTGTCGTCACGTCATCGGGCGCCCGTCGCTCGACCTCGCGCGCGAAAGCGAGGGCAGCACGGCGTACGTCGGCGAAACCGTGATCGGGCGGAATGCGTACGTAGATGTGCAGGCCCGAGCCACCTGAGGTCTTGGGAAATCCGGTGGCGCCGAGCTCGTTGAGCACTTCATGCGCGACATGAGCCACCCGGCGTACGGTCTCGAAGTCGCACTCGGGTCCTGGGTCAAGGTCGATGCGCCACTCATCGGGCTTCTCGGTGTCGGCGCGACGGCTGTTCCATGGGTGAAACTCGACGGTCGACATCTGCACCGCCCAGATCACGGTCGCGAGTTCGGTCACGCAGACCTCATGCACGATCCGGTCGTAGCGCGGGAAGTGGATCGGCACCGTCTCGAGCCAGGGAGGTGCGCCTGGCGGCACCTTCTTCTGGTGCACTTTTTCGCCGGCCAGCCCCTTGGGGAACCGGTGCAGCATGCACGGGCGCTCGTACAGAGCGTTGACGATGCCATCGCCCACCGCGAGGTAGTAGTCGATCAGGTCGAGCTTGGTCCACCCGTGCTCGGGGAAGTAGACGCGGTCAGGGTTGGTGACCCGTATGACCTTGTCGTCGACCTCGATCTCGATCGCCGGGGAGGAGCTCGCCATGTGGCTACGCCGGAGGCTTGACGCCGGTCGGGTTCGGGAACGCGATCGCGCCGGACTTCAGCACGCCGCGGGCAAGGATGCGTACGCCGTCCTCGACGGTGATCGCTCGACCGGTCGCTTCCTTGTCCATACCGGCGGCGCATACGCGGTCGGTGGCGTCCTCGATCTGCTTTCGTGCGGATGCCCCTGAGTCGGTGATCGTCCCGTTGCCGTCGACCCAGCCGCGTGACGCGAGCTGCGCGTAGCCCGCAGCCCACTCGTCCTCGGTCCAGCCGCGCATCTTGCGCTGATCGCCTCCAATGAGACCGGCGGCGACGGCGAGAGTGTTGGCAGCCGGGCCGTCCAGACCGGCGGAGATGAGTACGGCGATGTGGCAGTCGCCCCGATATTCACGGATCACGGACGAGGCCCACCACAGCAAGCCGATGTCGTCGTCGGGCCGGGGCAGCGAAGCGTGGGCAGCGGCAAGTGGCTTGCCGGCGAAGTCGAGTCCGTCGACGATGGCCGCGAGCTCCTTGGCGACCTTGCCGGCGTTGGCGTCCGCGGCTTCGATACCGGGGGTCAGCGCGGAACGGGCGAGGTTGAGTCGCGCCTCGAGGATGTCGTCGCGTGATGCCAGTGACCAGGCGTCGGGAAGCGCCCGGCGCACCATCGTCGGTGCAAAGCCGTGGAAGGTCGCGATCACAAGCTCTGGCGGAGGCGTACCGAGCGCAGCGGAGCGGGAGGCGAAGTAGCCCATCCAGTAGCCCTTGAGCCCAAGGACCTCATAGGAGCTCTTCGAGTCGGGTGAGAAGTAGACGACGTCGTGCAGCACCTCGACCGAGCGCCAGAACTTGGTATTCGACATGAAGGTGAGTATGCCCCAGCGGGTAGGGTCCGAGCCGTGACCGAGAACACCCGAATCCTGCTCGCCTCCCGCCCAGTCGGAGAGCCGACCCACGACAACTTCAGCATCGAGACGGCGCCGATCCCGAACCCGGGTGACGGCGAAGTGCTGCTCCGGACGATCTACCTGTCGCTCGATCCCTACATGCGGGGTCGTATGAACGACGCCAAGTCGTATGCAGCGCCGCAGCCTCTCGGCGAGGTCATGCAAGGCGGCACCGTCGCCGAGGTGGTCGAGTCGAACGATCCGTCGTTGAGCGCGGGCGACTTTGTGCTCTCGTACCACGGTTGGCAGGCGTACGCCGTGCTGCCGGCGAAGTACGTACGCAAGCTGGACCCCGCCAGTGCACCCATCTCAACCGCCGTTGGCGTGCTCGGCATGCCGGGCTTCACGGCGTACGCGGGCTTGCTGCAGATCGGCAAGCCGCAGCCCGGCGAGACCGTCGTCGTCGCGGCTGCCGCTGGCCCGGTTGGCTCGGCCGTCGGACAGATCGCGAAGATCAAGGGTGCACGCGCTGTCGGCATTGCCGGCGGTGCCGAGAAG
>JAKFCR010000040.1:0-13514 GCA_036676545.1 Aeromicrobium sp.
ACCACCACCTCGGTCGAGCCTCCGCCGATGTCGACGACGAGCGTACGAGCGGCGTCCAGATCACGCGTGGCTCCGAGGAATGTTGCTCGCGCCTCGGCCGGACCGTCGAGGACGATCGGGCGTACGCCGAGAATCCCCTCGATCGCATCGCAGAACGCTTCGCCGTTCTCGGCGTCGCGTACGGCGGAGGTTGCGCAGAACACGATCCGCTCGACTCCCAGCAACGGGATCAGCTCGGCGTAGTCGCGGGTGGCACTCAACGTACGACCGATCGCCTCATCTGCAAGGCGACCGGTGCGGTCTACGTCCTGGCCGAGGCGGACGATCTTCATCTCCCGCAAGTGGTCCGTCTTCACGTCACCCTGCAGGTCACAGATCAGCAGCCTGATCGAGTTTGTCCCGCAGTCGAAGGCGGCGACCCTGATCCGCGGCTCAGTCACGCGTCGAGCGTATCGGCAGCACGCACAAGGACGGGGCCCACGGTGTCGTCCGTGGGCCCCGCCTTCATGCGTGGATCAAACCTTGGCAGGTATGCGTGCCGCCGAGTCTGATCCGCTGACCTCGAGCACTGTCAGTTCCTCCTCGTCATCGGTGTCGATCATCGACTGCTCGTCGAACGGACTGTCACCTGACAACGCCCGATCGAGCTGAGGGCGGTCGAGAGTGTTCGTCCAGGAGGCGACGAGCAACGTGGCAACAGCGTTACCGGAGAAGTTGGTGACCGCGCGGGCCTCCGACATGAACCGGTCGATGCCCACGATGAGGCCGACGCCGTCGAGCAGCTCCGGGCGGTGCGAGCTGAGGCCACCGGCGAGCGTCGCCATACCGGCACCAGTGACTCCTGCGGCACCCTTCGACGCAATCATCATGAAGAGCAGCAGCGAGACCTGTTCGCCGATCGACAGCGGGTCACCCATCGCCTCGGCGATGAACAGCGATGCCATGGTCAGGTAGATCATCGTGCCGTCGAGGTTGAACGAGTAACCAGTCGGTACGACCACGCCGACGGTCTGCTGCGAGACGCCTGCGTGCTCCATCTTGGCGATGAGTCGCGGCAGAGCCGACTCTGACGATGACGTGGAAAAGATCAGCAGGAACTCGCGACCGAGGTACTTCAGCAGCGAGAAGAGGTTGATGCCGGTGACGACTCGGAGGATCGTCCCGAGGATCACGAAGACGAACACCGCGCATGTCACGTAGAAGCCGAACATGATCACGGCGAGCGCCTTGAGGGCGTCGACCCCTGTCTCGCCGACGACGGCGGCCATGGCGCCGAACGCACCGATCGGTGCAGCCCACATGATCATCGCGAGGATGCGGAAGACGACCTTCTGGAGGTGGCCGATGCCGGTCAGGACCGGCTTGCCGGCCGAGCCCATGGCCTGCAGCGCGAAGCCGAACAACAGGGCCACCAGCAACGTCTGGAGGATCTTGCCGGACGTCAGCGACGACACCAGCGTGTCCGGGACGATGTGCAAGAGGAAGTCGGTCGTAGATTCCGCCTCCGTCGACACCTGGGCGCTGCCTGCGGACGCAACGTCCGGGGTGATCTTGAGTCCGTCGCCCGGCTGCAGGAGGTTGCCGACGACGAGGCCAATGCTGAGCGCGACCACCGACATCGTGAGGAAGTAGCCAAGGGCGAGACCGCCAACGCGGCCTACCTGCGAGGCCTTGGCGACTGAGCCGACGCCCAGGACGAGGGTGCAGAAGATGACCGGGGCAATCATCATCTTGATCAGATTGACGAACCCGGTGCCGAGGGGCTTGAGCTCGACCGCGAAATCGGGAGACACAAGTCCGACCGTGATTCCCGCAATGACTGCGCCGATGACGGCGAGGTAGAGATAGTGCGTACGGTCCTTGCGGGCCGGACGGATCGCATTCGATGACATGAGTCCTCCTGGACGGTGAGGTTGCGTCCTCAGAATGGGTCCGCTTGTGACCCCGCTCACGGTTGTGTTCGTAAAGTTCGTGACCCGGGTCACATCGAGCGCTCCGGAGCGCGCCAGGATCGTGGACAATGCGGGGCATGGCTCGGGCTCGCGGACGTACCGTCGCACGACAGATGCTCGTGTGGCAGCTGCTCGTCGTGCTGGTGATCGTCGTCGGCGGCACGGCCCTGGCCTGGTTCGATGCTCGGCAGGACAGCCGAGCGGATGCACGAGCGCAGACGCTCGACGTGTCGCTCGCCGTCGCCGCCTCCCCCACCGTCGTGGAGGCGCTCGACGACCCAGACCCAAGCGCAACCCTCCAGCCGTACGCCGAGCGCGTACGCAAGGCGACCGCCACCGACTTCGTCGTGGTGATGAGCACGGCCGGCATCCGCTACTCGCATCCGATCCCGGCCAACATCGGCAAGAAGTTCATCGGCCACATCGACCAGGCACTGGCGGGCAAGGAGTTCACCGAGAATTACACCGGCACGCTCGGACCATCGGTACGAGCCGTCGTCCCCATCACCGACGACGGACAGGTGCGGGGTCTGGTCTCCGTCGGCATCACGACGACGAAGGTCGACCAGGAGGTGCTCGCAGCCCTGCCGCGCATCGTTGCAGCGGCACTCGGCATCGGATTGCTGGGCGCGCTCGGTGCGTCATTGGCGAATCGACGGCTGCGTCGCCAGACGCACGGCCTCGGTGAGCAGGAGATCACTCGCATGTACGAGTACTACGACGCCGTGCTGCGAGCCGTGCGCGAAGGGCTGATTCTGCTCGATCCAACTGGCCGGCTGACGCTGATGAACGACGAAGCCGCCAGACTTCTCGATCTCGACACGTCGTCGGTCGGTTCGACGGTCGATCGTCTGGGGCTCGAGGCGGCGCTCGTCGCCGAGCTCACCTCAGGGCGCTCCCTTCAGGACGCCGTACACATCGTGGGCGACCGAGTGTTGGTCGTGAATCAGGCACCCGCCCACTGGGACGGCCGAGACGTCGGTTCCGTCGTCACACTGCGCGACCGTACGGAGCTGCAGAGCGTGACGGCCGAGCTCGACACCGTACGCGGGCTGGCCGAGGCACTGCGCGCACAGAACCACGAGTCGTCCAATCGCATGCACACGATGGTTTCGTTGATCGAGATCGGCCGTACGCAGGAGGCGATCGACTTCGCCACCCGCGAGCTCGATGTTGCGCGCAGGCTTACCGACCGCATGGTCGAGTCGATCGACGAACCCGTCATCGCGGCCCTCCTGCTGGGCAAGAGCGCGCAGGCCGCCGAGCGCGGCGTCACCCTGACGATTGAGCCCGCGACCACGGTGACGGGACTCGCCACCACACCGCACGAGGCCGTGACGATCCTCGGCAATCTGATCGACAACGCGATCGACGCTGCCCAGTCGTCCGACGATCGCCAGGTCTCGGTCACCATCACGTCCACGGACAGCCTCCTGCACGTACGCGTTGAGGACAGCGGGCCTGGGGTCGATCCTCAGGACCACGAGACGGTCTTCGTACGCGGATGGTCAACGAAGACTGACGAGGGTGGCGGGCGCGGGATCGGTCTGGCTCTGGTCGGCCAGCTCGTACGTCGCCACGGTGGCGAGGCCACCATCGCCGACAGCGCGCTGGGCGGCGCCGCGTTCGACGTCAGGATCGGATCATGACGATCCGGGTGTTGATCGTCGAAGACGAGGCGATCGCGGCACAGGCCCATCGGACGTATGTCGAGCGAATGCCCGAGTTCGAGGTGGCGGCAGTCGCGGAGTCGTTCCAGGAGGCGGCACGGGTCCTGGGCAGCCAGCCGATCGACCTGGTCCTGCTGGACATGAACCTGCCTGATGGCCACGGACTCGACCTGTTGCGCCAGCTTCGCGCGACAGGAAGGCCGTACGACGTCATCGCCGTCACGTCAGCCCGCGACGTCGACGTCGTACGCCAGTCCGTGTCGCAAGGCGTCGTGGCCTATCTCCTCAAGCCGTTCACGTTCGCCATGTTCGAGGCCAAGCTTCGCCAGTACGCCGCCTTCCGCCGCACTCTGGAAGCGGGCGACGAAGCCATCGACCAGCGTGGAGTCGATGCTGTGTTCGGCGCGATGCGTCCCGCCCCGGACGACGAGCGGCCACCCAAGGGGATGAGCTCAGAGACGCTGGAAGCCGTACGGTCCACCCTGGCCGAGGCAGAGCAGGGACTCACGGCCGGAGAAGTAGCCGACGTGATCGGCTCGTCACGGGTGACGGCGCGGCGCTACCTGGAGCACCTGGCGGATCTCGGTCAGTCCACCCGCGCGACGCGGTACGGCGGCACCGGCCGACCGCACGTTGAGTATCGAGCCGTCAGGTAGCCGCGGGACCGCAGCTGTTGCCGGTCCACCAGTCACCGAGCAGCTCGAGCGCTTCGTCGCCGAGCGGGTTGACCCCCGGGCCCTTCGCGAGCGAGTGACCGACAAGCACGTGCAGGCACTTGACGCGGGTCGGCATCCCTCCGGCGGTGATGCCGTCGATCTCGGGTACGTGACCGATGGCTTCGCGCTCGGCGAGGTACGAGTCGTGGGCACGCTGGTAGTGGGCAGCGAGCTCTTCGTCCTCCGCAATGCGTTCGGTCATCTCGCGCATCAGACCTGAGGCCTCGAGGGTGCCGATCTCCGCTGCGAGTCGATCACAGGTCAGGTAGAACATCGTCGGGAATGGCGTGCCGTCGTCGAGCCTGGGCTCGGTCTTGACGACGTTGGGATGGCCCGATGGGCATCGCGAGGCGATCTCGAGGATCCCGCGGGGCGTACGGCCGAGCTGCTCCTCGATCGCGTCGAGGTCTGATTGATCGATCGTCATTGCTTCTTGATCACGGCGTTGGGGTCTTCTGTCTTCACGGCCTTGGGCGTCTTTCCGGACTGCTTCACGCTGCCCCAGAGCTTGTCGTACCACTGCGGTGTCGTGGCTTCAGGCGGCTCGTCGAGCGTCGGCACGTCACCACGTACGACTCCATCCGCGCCGATGACCCGGTAGCCGACCTCGCCGGGCATGACCCAACCAAAGCGAGACCGTGCCTGTTGCTTGACGTACGCGGGGTCGTTCCAACGGTCCTTTTCGTCCTCGAGGTCGGCGATGGCCTGCTTGCGCATCACGATCTCCGCCTTGCTTGCCTGGATGTCACCGCGCTGCTCCCACCACGCGTGCAGCGTGGAGGTGTAGGACGCGACGAGCAGCAGTACTACCGAGAGCAGAACGATGGCACGCGTCGTCAGCTGCGGGCCGCTGCCGGCGCTGACGGGTTTCTTGGCTGCGGCAGTCGTACGCGCACTCGTGGCCTTGCGTCCACGCGATGACCCTGACGGCTCCCGCTTGGGCGGTTTCCGTCCGGGCCCGCGTGGTCCGCGAGTGGCCATGAGTCAGACAGCCAACCGCGGGAAGGCGGAGACGCCGGCGTACTCAGCGGCCGATCCGAGGAGCTCCTCGATGCGCAGCAGCTGGTTGTACTTGGCGACACGATCGGATCGAGCCGGCGCACCGGTCTTGATCTGTCCACAGTTGGTCGCGACGGCGAGGTCGGCGATCGTGGTGTCCTCGGTCTCGCCCGAGCGGTGGCTCATCATGCAGGCGAATCCGTGACGGTGAGCGAGGTCGACGGAGTCGAGGGTCTCGGTCAGCGAGCCGATCTGGTTGACCTTCACGAGCAGCGCGTTGGCAGCTCCCTCGGAGATACCGCGGGTGAGTCGCTCGACATTGGTGACAAAGAGGTCGTCGCCGACGATCTGCACCGAGTCGCCGATGTCCGTCGTCAGAGTCGTCCAGCCAGCCCAGTCGTCCTCGTCGAGCGGGTCCTCGATCGAGACGATCGGGAAGTCGGCGGCGAGCTTGGCGTAGTAGGCCGACATTTCCTCGGCGGACGTCTTCTTGCCCTCGAACGTGTAGGAGCCATCGTCGAAGAACTCCGATGCGGCAACATCGAGCGCAAACGCGATGTCGGTGCCGACCTTGAGTCCGGCCTGCTCGACGGCACGCGAGATGAGCTCGAGCGCAGCGCGGTTGGAGTCGAGGTTGGGCGCGAAACCACCCTCATCGCCGAGGCCAGTCGAGAGACCCTCTTTGTTGAGGACCGACTTGAGCGAGTGGTAGACCTCAGCGCCCTGACGCAGCGCCTTGGAGAACGACTCCGCGCCGACCGGAGCGATCATGAACTCCTGGATGTCGACGTTGGAGTCAGCGTGCGATCCACCGTTGAGGATGTTGAGCATCGGTACGGGGAGCACGTGCGCGTTGGGACCACCGACGTAGCGGAACAGCGGGAGCTTGGCAGAGTCGGCCGCAGCCTTCGCGACTGCGAGCGAGACGCCGAGAATCGCATTGGCGCCGAGCTTGGCCTTGTTGGGCGTGCCGTCGAGTTCGAGCATTGCGAGGTCGATCTCGCGCTGGTCGTCGGCCTCGAAGCCCTTGAGGGCGGGACTGATCTTGTCGTTGACGCCGGCGACAGCCTTGAGGACGCCCTTGCCGAGGTAGCGCTTGCCGCCGTCACGGAGCTCGACGGCCTCGAAGGCGCCTGTCGATGCACCGGAGGGCACTGCGGCGCGACCGATCGTTCCATCGTCGAGTGCGACCTCGACCTCGACTGTCGGGTTGCCCCGTGAATCCAAGATTTCCCGTGCGCCGACGGCGTCGATGCGTGCCAAGACTGCTCCTCGATAGCGGTTGTGCGTATGAGGCTCCAGCCTAGTCGTCACGTGTTCGCGTCGGAGATCGCCTCGCCTGAGTGGACTCCGTCAGTGGTCATGGAGCGGCGGGATCGTGCCGTCGCGCTCTTGCTGCTTGATTCGCTGCCACTGCGCGTCAATCTCGCCTGATGTGGTCGGGAAGTGATCGAGCGTCTCAGGCGCGAAGACGTGGGGATTGCGGCGTACGAGCTTTGCGGTGATGCCAGCCGTGACGTCGTCGACGTCCCAGCCTTCAGCCTCCTCGGCAATACGGGAGTGGAACACGACCTGCATCAGCAGGTCGCCCAGCTCCTCGCGCAGATGGTGGGAGTCTCCCGACTCCAGCGCCTCGAACGTCTCCTGCGCCTCCTCGAGCACGTACGGCGACAGCGACGCGTGGGTCTGCTCGGCGGTCCAGGGGCACTCGCGACGGAGGCGATCCATCACCTCGACCAGGTCGATCAGGCTCGCGCCCGGCACGTCGTACGAACCGAAGATGACCTCGACCTTGCCGACCTCGTCGCCCGACATCAGGTCGTCGGCGACGGTACGAGCCCATTCCGCGTCACCCGTCGGGGCGATCCAGACGACGCCGTCCGCATACGAAGGCGTGTCGCCCGAGATTTCGACGTCGATGCCGGAAGCGATGATCGCGTGTACGTGCGGGTCCTTCTCGGTGGCGACGACGCGTGAGGCCTCGCGCAATGCATCCCAGGTTGCGAGCGTGAGAATGCCCGGTGCGACCCGTGGACTGATCACGACAATGCGCATCAGGCGCAGCGCTGGTCTGCCGGAAGCTCGTCCTCAGTGGGGGCTTCAAAGTCGACGTCAGTGACCGACAGCGACCCCGTCGGCCCGATCTCATCCAAGCTGCTGCTCAGGCCGAATCGAGGGGCGAACCTCACCTCGTGGTCCTTGAACGCTGCCCTGATCGCGGCCTGGCCTTCTTCTTCGAGCTGGCTGGCGTTCTCATTGGTCGCCGTGACGCCAGTCGACTTCTCCGCCAGAGCCACCGCGATCGCTGAGATCTCCTGGGAGTTCTCAATCACGAATTCGACATACTCCGCGTCGTCGCCCTTGGGGAACGCGGCGCCGATCTCCTTGAGCTGGCTCCCGGAGAGCTCGTACGTACGCTTGTCGGGTGTGACGTCCTCGGCCTTCCCCAGGTCGCGCGCCACAAAGATCGTCGCCAAATCAGAGATCGCCTGACGTCGAACATCCCGGTTCGACACAGATGTGACGCCCTGCTCCTGCGCGGAGATCAGGGTGAGCTTGCAGTAGATGCGTGCCGTCTTGTCGAACTTCTTCATGGAGATCGAGTGGCCATCGACGACCGCTGCGTCACCAGGGTGGATGCTCCCACAGGATGCGAGTGTCAGAGCGGCGACGATGAGGACGGCGGCACGTACGCGGTTGAGCATGCCCACAGATTACCCACGGCCACACGCATGAAGATGGCGCACATGCTTTCCCCTAGGGTTGCCGCATGATACGCAAGGGTTTGGCCCGGACGGTCGTACGCCTGATGGGCTACAAGATGGTCGGCGAGGTGCCGCGGACCGGAATCCTCGTCGGCGCACCCCACACGTCCAACTGGGACTTCATCACCATGCTGCTGGTGATGTGGCACGGCGGCGAGCACCCGCGCGTACTGGTGAAGAAGCAGCTCTTCAAGGGCCCGCTCGGCTGGGTGCTCAAGGCGTTCGGCGGTGTCCCGCTCGATCGAGACAATGCGAGCACCGTCGTCAAGGACCTGGTGGCCGAAGCAGGCACTGGCAAGCCGTTCCGCCTGATCATCGCGGCGGAGGGGACGCGCGGGAAGGGCGAGTACTGGAAGTCAGGCTTCCTGCGATTGTCCAAGGAAACCGGCCTGCCGATCACTCTGGCGTTCTTCGATCCCCCGACGAAGACGATGGGCTTCGGGCCGACGTTCCACGCGTCCGACGACGTACGGGCCGACATGGACATCGTCCGCGCCTTCTTCGCCGACAAGCACGGCATCAAGCCCGAGAACGCGACCGAGCCGCGGTTGCGTGAGGAATCCGCCTAGGCGGTTGCGGGTGCTTCGGCCGGCACCAAGGTGTCGATGACGGTGCGGGTCCATTCGAGCAGCTCGCGATCGCGCAGCGGCTCACCACCGATCGGTGCTGTCTTGGGCCGCGGTACGAGCGCAACCTCGGCGGCGACCTTGTAGGTGCTGCGCGGGTAGACCCGCGAAAGACGCATCTGTGCCGAGTCCGGCAGCTTCAGCGGCGCGAAGCGGATGTTGGGGCCTGCCGAGGTGACCTCGGTAAGCCCGGCATCGCGCACTCGTACGCGGAGACGCGCCACCTCGAGCAGCACTTCGACGGCCTCCGGGGGCTCGCCGTAGCGGTCCACCAGCTCGGCACGCAGCTCATCGACTTCGGTGAGCGCGCGTACGTCGGCAAGACGCTTGTACATCTCGAGGCGCAGACGCTCGCTCTGCACGTAGTCGTGCGGCAGGTGCGCCTCGATCGGCAGCTCGATCTTGACCTCGCGCTCGGGCGCAGCGTCACCACGGAACTCGGCAACGGCTTCGCCGACGAGTCGTACGTACAGGTCGAAGCCCACGTCGGCGATGTGGCCGGACTGCTCTCCACCGAGCAGGTTGCCAGCGCCGCGGATCTCGAGGTCCTTCATGGCAACGGCCATACCGCCGCCGAGCTCGGAGTGCTGCGCGATCGTGGTGAGACGGTCGTGCGCGGTCTCGGTGAGTGGCTTCTCGGGCGGATAGAGGAAGTACGCGTACGCGCGCTCCCGCGATCGACCGACGCGGCCACGGAGCTGGTGGAGCTGCGAGAGCCCGAGCGTGTCGGCCCGCTCGATGATCATGGTGTTGGCGTTGGAGACGTCTAGGCCCGATTCGACGATCGTCGTGCAGACGAGCACGTCGATGCGCTTCTCCCAGAAGTCGACCATCACCTGCTCGAGCTGGTGCTCACCCATCTGGCCGTGCGCCGAGGCGACACGAGCCTCGGGTACGAGGCGCGTGATGTTCGCGACGGCCTTGTCGATGCTCTGCACCCGGTTGTGAATGAAGAACACCTGCCCCTCGCGGAGCAGCTCGCGACGGATCGCGGCGATGATCTGGCCGTCCTCGTACGCGCCGACGAACGACAGCACGGGGTGGCGCTCCTCCGGCGGCGTGGCGATCGTCGACATCTCGCGAATGCCGGTGATCGCCATCTCAAGCGTGCGCGGGATCGGCGTCGCTGACATCGACAGCACGTCGACGGCAGCGCGGAGCATCTTGAGCGCTTCCTTGTGCTCGACGCCGAAGCGCTGCTCCTCGTCGACGATCACGAGCCCGAGGTCCTTGATCTTCACACCGGGCTGCAGCAGGCGATGGGTGCCGATGACCAGGTCGATCGTGCCGTTCGCGAGCCCTTCGAGGGTCTCCTTGGACTCCTTGTCGGACTGGAAGCGCGACAGCGGGCGGATCGTCACCGGGAACTGACCGAACCGCTCGGCGAAGGTCGCGTAGTGCTGCTGCACCAGCAGCGTCGTCGGAACCAGCAGGATGACCTGCTTGCCGTCCTGGATCGCCTTGAACGCAGCGCGTACGGCAATCTCGGTCTTGCCGTAGCCGACGTCGCCGCAGACCAGACGATCCATCGGGACCGTGCGCTCCATGTCGCGCTTGACCTCGTCGATCGTCACCATCTGGTCAGGGGTCTCGACGAAGGCGAACGCGTCCTCGAGCTCGGCCTGCCACGGGGTGTCAGGGCCGAAGGCGTGACCCTTGGTCGCCTGGCGCGCAGCGTAGAGCTTGATCAGCTCGCCGGCGATCTGGCGTACGGCCTTGCGGGCC
This sequence comes from Aeromicrobium sp., assembly GCA_036676545.1. GTDB lineage: Bacteria > Actinomycetota > Actinomycetes > Propionibacteriales > Nocardioidaceae > Aeromicrobium. Next base: position 10,454 of record JAKFCR010000040.1, read on the forward strand.
TTGTTCTTGCGGCTGGTCCAGTCGGCACCGCCGAGCTTGTCGAGTGACGGTGACTCACCACCGACGTAGCGGCTGATCTGGTCGAGCTGATCCATCGGTACGAAGAGCCGGTCGGCGGGATGGCCGCGCTTGGAGGGCGCGTACTCGATCACGAGGTACTCGCGGGCTGCGCCTTGCACGACGCGCTGCATGAGCTCGACGTAGCGGCCGACGCCGTGCTGCTCGTGGACGACGTAGTCGCCTGTGGCCAGCTCGAGCGGATCGACCTGCTTGCGGCGTCGCGACGGCATCTTGCGCTCGGTACGGTCAGCGGCGCGCTGCCCGACGAGGTCGTCATACGTCATCACCGCGAGTTGCAGCGGTGTCGACACGAAGCCGTGATCGAGCTCGCCGAGGATGATCTGCACGACGCCCGGCGAAGGTGCTGTGACCTCGTCGTCGAGCGATGCCGGCACGTCGTTCTCGGCGAGCCACTCAACCGCACGCTGGGCCTGGCCGTGAGCAGGAGCGACGAAGACGACCTTCATGCCGGCGGCGACCCACGCACGGATGTCGGTCAGCGCAGCGGTGGTGTCACCCCGGTACGCGGCGGCGGCCTCCATGTCGACGGCTCGGGACTTCTCATCCAGGTCAAGGCCGAAAGGAGAGATGGTGAACCACGTGTGGCCGAGGCCGAGAGTCTCAAGTCGTACGTCGTCGAGCGTGCGGAATGCGGCTGAGCCGAGATCGATCGGCGCTTCGCCGCCACTCGCAGCGGCGGCCCATGACGCCTGGAGGAACTCTTCGCTCGTGGCGACGAGGTCGGCAGCACGAGCGCGGATGCGCTCGGGATCGCACAGCAGGATCGCTGACCTCTCCGGGAGGAGATCGACCAGCAGCTCCATCTCGTCGGTGAGAACCGGAGTCAGCGACTCCATGCCTTCGACGGCGTGACCCTCCGACAGCTTGGTGAAGATCTCGGCCATGCGCGGGTGGCGTTCGGCGAGCTGAGCAGCTCGTACGCGAACGTCACCGGTCAGCAGCAGCTCGCGGCAGGGCGGAGCCCATACGTGGGTGACTTCCTCGAGCGTGCGCTGGTCAGCGACGGCGAAGCGTCGGATCTCGTCGACCTCGTCACCGAAGAACTCGATGCGGAGCGGATGATCCTCGGTCGGGGGGAACACGTCGATGATGCCGCCGCGTACGGCGAACTCACCGCGGCGTTCGACCAGGTCGACGCGCGAGTAGGCGGCAGCCGCAAGTGCTTCGACGGTCGCATCGAGGCCGACCTCATCCCCTTTGTGCAGCTCGACGGGTTCGAGGTCGGCGAGGCCCTTGGCCTGCGGCTGGAGCAGCGAACGCACGGGCGCAACAATGACTCGGATCGGGCCAGTGGCCGTCTCCGAGTCCAGCTCGCTGGCCTTCGTCGGGTGGACGAGGCGGCGCAGGACGGCGAGGCGACGGCCGACCGTGTCAGAGCGCGGCGACAGGCGCTCGTGCGGAAGCGTCTCCCACGCCGGGAAGTAGACGACGGCATCCTTGCCAAGGAGCTCGCCGAGCTGTGCGACGAGATCCTCGCCCTCACGTGCTGTGGCCGTGACTGCGAGGACAGTCGACTGTCCGGCCAAAGCCTGGGTGAGGAACGGGCGCAGCGGCTCCGGCGCCTGCAGATCGAGCTCGGAGAGCCCGCCCGCGCGGTCGGCGAGTGCACTGGCAACCGTGGGCTCGGCGGCGACCAGAGTCGCAAGTCTTGGCAGAGTCATCTATCGATTGAACGCACTCTGGGTGGGTTCTAGTCCCCGCGCGATGAGGCTCTCGACGGCGTCGGCGGCTTCCTCGACGTACGTGGGGACATCCTTGCGCTCGGCGGAGGAGTAGGGCTTCAGCACGAAGTCGTGCACACTCTGTCGGCCCTGCGGACGTCCGATTCCGACACGTACGCGGTGGAAGTCGCCCGTGTCGAGCGACTGGCGGATCGACTTGAGACCGTTGTGGCCGTTGTCGCCGCCGCCGAGCTTGATGCGCAGCTGCCCGAAGTCGATGTCGAGCTCGTCGTGGATCACGATCACGTGACCGGGCTCGACGTCATAGAACTTCGCCAGCGCCGACACAGGCCCGCCGCTCTCGTTCATGTAGGAGCGCGAGCGACCGAGTACGACTCGCTCGCCGTCAAGGTGCCCCTCGATGACGTCGGCAAGACCGGACTTGTGCTTCTTCCACGAACCGCCAAGACGTTCCGCCAGAACGTCGGTCACAAAGTAGCCGACGTTGTGACGGGTGGTGGCGTACGCCGAGCCCGGATTGCCGAGCCCGACGATCAGCCACGTCACTCGGCCACACTCATTCGTCTGGTGTGGACTCCGCAGCGTCACCCTCAGGCGCGCCCTCAGCGTCACCCTCAGCCTCGGCCGCAGCCTCCTCGGCGTCGGTGGCGTCGTGCTCGATGCCAGCCTCGGCCTCGGCCTCGGCGAGCTCGGCTTCAAGCTGCTCGGCGGTCGGAGCGGCGGTGATGTTGACGATGAGGAGGTCCTCGTCGACCGCAAGGGTCGACCCGGAAGGCAGGACGATGTCGCGGGCGTGGATCTGGTCGCCGGCGTCGAATCCCTCGACCGAGACTTCGAACGACTCGGGGATGTGGGTCGCTTCTGCCTCGACAGCGATCGTGTTGTTCTCAGTGATCACGAGGTTGCCGCTGATGGCTTCGCCGACAACGTGGATGCGGACGTCGACGGTGACCTTCTCGCCCTTCTTGACGATCAGGAGGTCTGCGTGGTCGATGAAACCCTTGATGGGATCGCGCTGGATCTGCTTGGGGATGGCCAGGTGCTGCTCGGTTCCCAGGTCGATCGTGAGCAGTGCGTTGGAGTTCTTGAGAGCCAACATGAGCTGGTGGCCCGGAAGCGTGACGTGCACGGGCTCGGAACCGTGTCCGTAGAGGACGGCCGGAACGTTGTCGGCGCGACGGATGCGGCGGGCAGCGCCCTTGCCGAACTCGGTACGTGCCTCGGCGGCGATCTTGATCTCAGCCATGAAGAGTTTCTCGTTTCGATGCGTTGTGGTTGCGAAGTTGGTGGCTGCCCGG